>JACAFD010000106.1 GCA_013388555.1 Nitrospirota bacterium
CCTTTTGCGCATACTTGAGCAAGGTCCCGCCACATCCGGCTTCGATATCGTCCGGATGCGCGCCAATCGCCAGGATCCGCATCGGCACTCGACGATCAGTCGCCATTTTCCCCCCTTACTTAGCAGGATGCTAAAGCAGTCCGCCAGCGTTACGGGAAGGTTAAGGCTGAGGTTAAGGTTGAGCAAACAAGAACCTGTTCGACACTTAACCTTAACCTCGACCTAAGCCTTCTTTATTCGCTGCGGCCTTGCTGGACGGCCTTTTTGAGCATCCTGCGGGTGTACTCCGCTATCCCTGATGCGCGAATGTAACCACATTCTGCCCCGCCCTTGCATTGCGCAATTGCGTCAGCGCTGCCGGGCCGCAACAGAACAACAGATCGATCGCCGACATCGCCGGCATGAACGGGTCATAAACTTGCTGATAGATAGGATGTTGGAACCGTTGAATCTCCAGCCTTACGCCGGACAATGTAAACCGAGTGCGGTCCAGATAGTGTTCCCCGCCAGGGCCGGACAGATATTCCGCTGCGCCGACGGCCTGACAGAGATCGATCAACCGGTCGGTGGGCCCTTCGCGCACTTCCCATTCCGATGCGCAGCGAACGGGCGTCGTGATGCCGAAAGCCTTGAGCAGCCAGCGAGTCACCGCCATATTCAGATCATGCAACCGCTCCCATGGCGCCTCATAGAGACTGCGCAACTCGGGCAGATAGCGGTCTCGAAATGGCGCCCGCGCATAGTGCATCTCGATGGCATGCAGATGTTGGCTACGCCAGGTTACGGCCTGATTGATTCGAACCTCTTTCACCAATTGCCCAAAATGATGGAGAACCGGCACGGTGATCCATTGGCAACCCTCAGGGGTTCTGATCCGATTGCGATTTTGCCACTCATTCTTTTTGAACTGCACGGAATCCAGGGCGATAAACAGATCCGCTTGATCGATCTTGTCCAGGTACCCAAGCCAGGGCAGAAACTGCGGTTGATGAATCGTGACACGCATGCGTAAGCCCTCAGCCCTCAGCCTTCAGTTCAAGAATCGGCCCCACGACAATCGGATTACTCAACAGTTCGCCACTGCCAGTGACCTCCACTCGGTAGGACACCGGTTCCGCGGTCGGCGCGGTGGTGTCCGGCCAGTTGGCGCGAAAGGGCGTTTCACCCGCCAATTGAGCCAACACCTGGCCCGATCGAATGACCCGCACCTTCACAGGATGGCGGCCACCATCACGCGCCGTTACGGAGAGGAGGACCGTGAGGTCGCGCGCCATGCCCGAGTCGAGCCTGTCACCGACTGATGCAGATCTTACTCCACCCTGACATACCACCCGGAACTCATCCAGTCGCAGCTGGACGTGATGATGGCTATCGCCCGCTGCGTAGGAATGACCGGACCGAAGCGCCTCCAGCACGCCGGCACTCGTCCGTTCTTTCACCCAGAGCACCGTCACAAGACGCTGCAGGTCTTTATCGGCATCGTTCAATCCATGAAGCGCCAGCTCTCCGATGAGCACCGGGATCGGTCGCCGCTCACTCATAGACAACTGCAGCAACCGGTCCCACAGTTCACCCGGATTCACGCTCGTTCTCCCTTCCTGATAGAGTCCCCCAAACCCCGTGTACCCTGTCGTCATTAAGATGGCCTCAGGATGCGGCTCCGTCTTGACTGTGACGGTTCCCAGTGGTCCGGCAGCATATTCATGAAAGTCCCGCGCTTCTGTCAGAGACCAAAAGACAAGCCCGCCTTTGGCTGTCACATCATCGATGAGTGCCTGATAGGGACGATACCCGAGCTGGTCGTCATACGAGCTGAATGCCGGCTGGCTGAGTGGCCAGGCATTCGCCACTAGCGCCACCGCCAAGACGATCAGGGAACAGGCGGCAGACCGCCGAAGCGTCCGTCGATCGGACACGCGACGGCGCGGCATCCATAGCAAGACAGCAGGAACAACCAATAGGATTGGCGCGCCATTGACCGCCCCTTGCCAATCCAATCGATAAGACCCCGGGTTCCCACTCGCAGGAAGGGAACGATAGTCTTCCGGCTTGGTCAGACCCAATACCAGCAGATTGCGTTGAGCATTGTGCATCGTCAAGGTCCGCTGTACTAATGAACCGGTCCAATAATAATAGGGGGCGACCTCGACACCGGGCAGGATGATCAGCTTCGGATGGCGCCGCTGCGCTGCCGCAATTTCGTCCAGATACCGTTCGATTCCATACTCCAGCACGGATGGGAAACGGACTTGGCGTTTCAAAAGTCCAGGCAAGGGCCAGAGTCCATACTCATAACGGAGAGAGAAGTTGTCGGTCAAAATCAGCACATCTAAGCCAAGCTGCTCTGCCCGTTGGGCCAGTGCTTCAATGGTCAATTCACCGGTACTGGCAGTGCTATGGATATGCACCGTGGCCAGCAGCGGCTCACGATCATCCGGCCCCTGCGCATGCGTCATAGAAACCGGCAGGCAAGACCAGACAACCATACAGGCCAGTATTAGTCGCCGTGCCCCTCTCATCTGCCCGTCTTGCTCATGGATGAACACTGAGTACCTCGGCAAAGATCGATTCGATTGCGTGGACCATGGAGACCGACCCATAGCGGCTATCCACGCTACGGCTCGCCGCGGCGCCCAGCTGAGCGGCCCATGCCGGCCGATTGAGCAGCCGGCGCAATGCCCCGGCCAAGGCGCCGGCATCGCCGGGAGGCACCAGCAAACCAGTCGACTCGTGGCTCACGACGGCTGGAATACCACCGACGCGGGAGGCAACCACCGGAAGCCCGGCTGCCATCGCTTCGATCAGCGCACGCCCCATCCCTTCATTGAGCGACGGCAGGACGAACAGATCCATCCCGGCAAGACAAGCCTCGACGTCATCCCTGTGACCCAATATATGCACGGCATCACTGAGACCGGCTGACTCCGCTTGCTGCAAGAGTGCGTCATGCCGGTCTCCGCTACCGACGATCACCAGATGGAGGGCAGGAAAGTCCCGCTTCAACTCGGCAATTGCCTCGACCAGGTATTCATGGCCCTTGACAGCGGTCAGCCACCCGACCGATCCGATAACCAATGCGTCCGGTGGACAGCCAAACCAATCAGGCTGTTGTTTCCCATGAATTCTTGCCCGCCCAAACCGCTCACGATCGATGCCGCTCGGCACCACGACGAACTGCACAGCCCTGCCGACGGAGCGATCGAGATGGTCCTGCTGTTCCGCTTCTGTCAGAGCAATCAGCCGATGCGTAATCCTACTCAACATTCGTTCAATCTGGAGATACAGCCACGACCGGAACGGACCGAAATGCCCGTAGAACACATGGCCATGAGGCGTATGCACCACCACAGGC
>JACAFD010000107.1 GCA_013388555.1 Nitrospirota bacterium
AAGCCGGGCCCCCCACGTCGGGCTTCTATCATGCACCTCTCCCATGATCATCCCATCGTGACCCTTCGTTCTTGCCCAGTACTCACATCCCATCCTCCAATGGCGTTGTGCGCCACAGGCGCCAGCAAAACTGATCGCTCGCGCATCGTCTGACAGGCTCCTAGGACTCATGCCTACAGATCCTTCAAAGGTTCTCATCCTCTGCACTGGAAACTCGTGCAGATCGATCATGGCTGAGGCCCTGATAAACCAGTTAGGACAGGGACTGTTCCGTGCATGGAGCGCCGGTAGTGCTCCGTCGGGTTACGTTCACCCCTATGCCATTGCCACCCTGGTGCGTTATGGCATCGATCCCGGTAGGCCATACAGTAAATCATGGAACGAGTTCGTCGGCCGGCCATTCGATTGTGTTATTACGGTGTGTGACCAGGCGGCAGGTGAAAGCTGCCCCATATTTCCCGGTAGGCCGACACCACTACATTGGAGTATACCGGATCCGGCACAGGTTCATGGGTCTGAGGCGGACATTGAAGCAGCTTTCAACGGGGTGCTTTTCTTGCTCAAGGAGCATATAGAGAAGTTACTCCATAGCGTGAGGCTGCAACATATCCTGAAATGCGCGGGAAGCCATGAGGGAAGATCGTAATACGCGGAGGAGGAAACAGGGAGATCAGCACCGTAGGGGTTTAGGTGTTCGGCCTTTTCGCCCTTGCTTTGGACGGGGGCTGCGGCAGCGGTTTCGGGCGATCACGCAATCGACAACGTCTCCGCAGTGAATACATCGCATAGCAAGGAGCCTGGTCCCTCCCTCGCAAATGATCTCGGGGACTCTCAAACCGGCACAGCGGGTGCAAGGCATCGTGTCTCCTTGGTTACAGTGGCGCAATCTTGTGCGGATATGATGCCTAAGAGTTAATTTCTGGCGGCTTCCTGCTCGACGACGGTGAGACAAGGGACACAGTAGAGCGAATCGGGCTGTACTTGGAGCCTCGCATAGGGGATCTCTTGACCACAGCGGGAGCAGATGCCGTACGAATGTGCCTGGAGAGACGTAAGCGCCTGTTCAATCCGGCGAAGTTTTTCGACGGCGAGTATCTTCACCGACAATGCGACACCGATCTCATGCTCAGCGGCAGCTTGGTCTATCGGGTCGGGGAAGAGTTCCGGTTCTGCGGTCATCGGTTGGAACGTCATCGTTTCTTGTGTGAGCACCGTTCGAAGTCTAGTGAGTTCGTTTTGAAGAGCAGCGTAATTTGCGCTCGTCCGCTTCTGAATGCCCGGATGTGTCGATGAAGCATTTCTTGGGGCATGGTTCGATGACCTTGTGTTTGGCATCGGTGTCACCTCCTATTGGGAGTACTTCTACGATAGCGATGACACCAGACGATCAGAGACGGATCAAATTTGTGTAACGCGTGTTTGGCGCCTGTTTGAATAGGGCAGAGGGGTGGCCTGGCTTGGTCTCCAACTGCGCGCGTTGCGCGAGCACGGGGGATCAACCAGGCTATCCCCTGTGAGTTCTGGCTGGGAGGTCTATCTGATCGTGAAAGAAGTTAACAAGCCTGTAACATGCCCGTGTGTCGAGCGTAATGGTGCAGGGGCATGATAAATTGGTTAACTCATGACAGGGCATGGATGCGCGTTGCCGAAGCCGTAGCCTGGGTCAGACAATTGAAGGCTATAATGATAAGAACGTTTGGTCTATTGGCCTCCTGTGCTCTGATATTTGCTGTATCAGGCTGTGTGCGTCCGCAGAAGTACATCGATATTACGTGCGGTAAGATGCCGGGCGAAACGGTCCTTGACCGGGAAGCGGCGATTCAATGTCAGCAGTTTCGGCAGGACGAAGCGGCTACAGCCGTCTATAGCGAGGCGACGTTGCTCTTGAAGTCATATCGCGGCTGTTTGGAGAAGTATGAGCAGGCACCGGCGCGCGCCCGTGAGTATTGTGGGCAGTATGCGAAAGCGCTACAAGATATCGGGCTGCAGATCAACGAACCACTCGATACAGGTTCCCCTACAAAAGATACAGCTCGACCTCCACCAAGACCCAAGTAACCAGCCTTCTCCAGGAGTTCCATTTCGTATGAGATTTTCACCCAATTAGAGCAGGGGAAGTGAGGTAAATACTTCTTCAGAATACGGGCTCTCGCCAGCAGCATTATAGGCAGTGATCGCGAAATGCCAGGTAAACCCTCTCGGCAAATGCAGAGTGAACGAGGTGCTATTTCCTACTTTTCCGTGTGCAATATAATGGCCGGAATCGATGCCAAGATGGAGCCTATATCCCTGCACCGTAGCGTCATCCACCGTGTCCCAGGCAAGGGTCACGATTCCGGGAGGTTGATTCCCTTCATATGAGGAGAGAGCAGCAAGTGGTTCGAAGCCTGTCTGCTGTGACGGTTCTTGTGCGTCAGGGCCACAGGCTAACAGGAAGAAAGAAATGATAATCGCAACGATTAAAAACATGTACGCCTCCTTGAATTGGATATCAACCAGAGATCCGCATGATACGATCTCTGGTTTACGCCCTCCTCTTGGAGTTGTAATTTTGTAGTAAAGGTTATGTGAATACAGCGTAAGGTGGCCGTCTCCGCGGCTCGCTCAGATGGCCCGGTATTCATTCCCAATCACTTCACAAGGAGAACCGATATGCGACATAGATTGGTCCTGACCGTACTAGCTCTTACTGTCGTAGCGTTCGCACAAGTTGCCGGTGCTGAGGTGGATCGGGAGAAATTACTAAAAGAACCGGGAGTCTACGCAACCTTTGCCGTGTTCAAGGTCGGGGATCAATGGTCCCAAATGGATAAGGAAGCCAGGGCTGGCGGTGTGGCGGAAGTCAAAAAGGTGTTTCAGAAACATGCGGACAACCTGACCGTGGATACGTACTTGCTGCGGGGTTTGTCCGAGAAAGCGGACTTTTTCCTTAGGGTGCACTCCAAAGAAATGCTCCACAACCAGAATTTTCTGGTGGACCTCATGGGCACGACGTTTGGGAAAGCTCTCAGGAACACCGACACGTTCAATGGCATCACAAAGGCGTTGAACTATGTGCCGAAATTTCCGGATGATCTGAAGACCGAGTTGAAGACTCCACCGCCTCAGGGCAATCCGTATGTGGTGGTGGTTCCTGTCCGCAAAGATGCCGATTGGTGGCTGATGCCACAGGATGCCCGTACCGCGTTGATGAAGGAGCATGCGGATGCGACGCTGGTGTATCTGAAGACCGTCAAGCGCAAGCTGTATCATTCCAGCGGTTTGGACGATCTGGACTTCATTACATATTTCGAGACGGCTAAGCTGGACGATTTCAACAATCTCGTGACCGCGTTATTGCAGGTGAAAGAGAATCACCATAACAAGCAGTTCGGGGAGCCCACACTCCTGGGGACTATCCGTCCCCTGGATGAAATTCTGGAGATCCTGAGCCGCTAAATTTGTATCGCCTCACGACACGCGTCTCGGTCTTGCCTCCATGACCGAGACGCATAGTGGAGACGTCCATTTAGGAGTTTCCGTGCTACTGGTCGGACCGGCAGCGCTGTGGCTCCCAGCGTTGAGATTGCCGATCTTGATCGAAATACACGCGATAGCCCACGCACTGAGAGTGCCCTGCCAGGAATTCGTAGTCCCACACCTCGCTCCCGGTCGGAAGCTTCTTGAGCCGCTGTGGGTAACCGAATCGGCGGGTCATGTCATCCTGCGAAATCCGGCCTATGCTGGCTTCGAATTCTTCCACTCGGGGATAGTTGCAAGACAACAAGAGGGGCAGGAGGCAGACAGGAAAGAGGAGAGATACGGCCCTTGTCATTGGTACGAGACCACGGTGAGCGCTACTTCTCGGAGACTTGATCTGAAAGCTTATACCCCAACGACTTGACCGAGATGATGGCCTCGTCGAGCAGCGGGATCTTCAGCTTCAGCCGGCGGATATGCACGTCCACTGTTCTGGTTGTGCCATAATAGTCGTAGCCCCATATGCTATTCAGCAGAACATCGCGTGTCAGTACACGCCCAGGCTGACGCAGCAGGTGTTCGAGCAGTCCAAATTCCTTGGCAGTGAGAGACACCTCTTTGCCATTGAGGGTGACTTCGTGCCGAGCGAGATCCATGACAAGTGTGCCAAAACTCAAGGATGATTGCGTTTGATCATTTGTCCGTTCCAGCCGGCGGAAGAGCGCTTTGACTCTGGCAACCAACGCTTTAGGGCTGAACGGTTTCGTGACATAGTCATCGGCGCCAAGTTCAAGCCCGATAATGGTATCGGATTCCTCTGCCTTGGCTGTCAGCATGATGATGGGAAGGAGCGCGGTGTCCGGCGAGGTACGGATTCTCTTGCAGACTTCAATTCCGTCGATTTCGGGAAGCATGAGATCAAGGATCATGAGATCTGGACGCTCGGACTTAATCATCTTCAGCGCCTCGATCCCCGAGTCCGCAATATTCGCGTGAAACCCTGCCTTCTCCATATATAATTTCACCAATTTGGCGATCTCAGGCTCATCTTCGACGATCAGAATCTTCTTTGGTGTAAGGGATGGCATGTCATCACAGGTGATTGTGTTCGATGCGTGGTTCGATCACACGAAACCCATCGAATGCGTAGGATATCCGTCTGATGTTACAGACATATTAAGGCTGAGTAACGAATCGTGACGTAGACTGCGGCTCCCCGTCAGAAATCGAGAAATAGTTGGCTGGATAGTCCGGGGAGGCTAGCATACGGATCATGCTGAAGCGTCGCATCATCACCGGTCTTGTGCTCGTCTTGATGACTGCTTGTCCCTCTCTCTCATGGGCGGACTTTGTCGCGAGAGTTGTCACAGTCCATGAGGGCGATCGTCTCACGATCCGTCACGATGGGCGAAGTCAGATGATTTACCTCAAAGATATCGATTGTCCCGACCTCAAGCAGCCCTATGGGAAACAGGCTAAGCATGCGACAGCCGCATTCGTCGGGAACCGTGAGGTTGTCATTCGGGCACTCACGCGGGAGAAACAGGGTCGGACCACGGCAGAGGTTCTTCTTGAGGGTGGGCGCAACGTCGGGCATGAGCTGGTCAAAGAAGGGCTGGCCTGGTCACGGCCTGATCGATCACAGGACCAGAGTCTTGGGGACATGGAACAGCTTGCCAGAGCCGAGCACAAGGGCCTGTGGTCCGAGCCTAATCCCGTACCGCCATGGAAGTGGAACGTCACCAAAAAGACCGGCCGGAAGTATTCGAATTAGGTTTGTCCCACCCCGCGCAAAAAGCGCCTCCGGTCATGTCGGCCTCGACCTCGAATTCACCTCCTTTCAGCCGCTGATTCCGTCCGCCGGTGGGCCAGTGCTTGAGCAACCGGAGTGCCGGTGTTGGAAACGGGAAAAAGAGAAAGAGAGTTGAGGAAAATTCAGGGTTTCAGCGAATGGGAGGGAGGCCTGCTTGATGCGGGGAGATGTATTCCAGCAGTGGATGCGGGGATGGCCCCGCAAGAAAGGGGAGGGGGCAGCCTGGTCGTGCTCCTGCTCGCGGAACGGGAAGGGGGAGCCGCCAGACCATCCTT
>JACAFD010000051.1 GCA_013388555.1 Nitrospirota bacterium
ATGGTCTGTAGATGAAGCATATGTTTGAGACATTAGGCGCTTCTTTTGGCTTCCACCGGATCACGCCGAAGGGGCCATTCTGCAATCTGAAAGTGGCTCTGATTGCCGATGAACTCACCAGGTCCTGCCTTGCATTCGAATGCCAGGTTCGCGATATCACGCCGCTCAATTACACGTATATCCTAAAAGTCTGGAAGCCCGATCTGCTGTTCGTGGAGTCTGCCTGGCATGGGCTGGGCAATGCCTGGAAGTATAAGATTGCCTCATTTCCTGATCACCCTGAGCGGAACAATCACGCGCTCAGCAAGGTGGTTGCCTATGCGCGCGAACTCGATATTCCCTGTGTATTTTGGAATAGGGAAGATGGCGTTCATTTCGAGCGGTTTTTCTCCAGTGCCAAACTGTTCGACTACATTTTTACAGTAGACGGGAACTCCGTCCCGAGGTACCGGGCTCTCATCGGGCAGGCTGTGACTGTTGCACCGCTGATGTTTGCCGTGCAGCCGGCGATTCATTTTCCATCTCCCAGGGGCTATGTGCACCGTCGGGCCTGCTTCCTGGGAAGTTATAGCTGGCATACCCACAATCGACGCCGGTCGTGGCAGGAGATCCTATTTGCCGCATCGTCCGAGCTGGGATTGACCGTATTCGACCGCAACTCGGATCGACCTTCGCCGAACTATCGGTATCCTGACTTGCCCTGGCTGGAGGTCCGTCCTGGCGTGCACCATACGGAGACGGCCCAAATTTATCGCGATTATATGGTGTCCTTGAATGTGAACACAGTGGAGGGCTCAGGCACGATGTTCTCTCGACGCCTGATTGAAATCCTGGCCTGCGGGGCCTTGGCAGTGACGACGCCCGGCATATCGGTCGATCGCTACTTCAAGGATTATTGCCATGTCGTAACCAGTGAGGCGGAGGCACGGGACCTCATGTCGGGTTTGAAAAATGGGCTCACTCCGCGGGATCGTGACATGGTCGCGGCAGGCGCGGAATACGTGCTCAAACAACATTCGTGGGCCCATCGCCTGGAAGAGGTAATGAAGGTCATTTCACATCGGAAAACTGGTACCGCGTCCCGGCTGCTGTCAGGAGAGGTGAGGAGTCTATCCGCGTAATCGTTCGGTGCAGGGCGCAGCATCTGAAGAAGGCTGAGGTTGAGGTCAAGGTTGAGCGGGGAAGAAAGTTGGAAGCTGGAGGTTCGAGGTTAGAGGTCGGTGGGGTGATAGGTAATCCGGGCACGAACGATGGTTTTTTATGAATCGCTATGGCGTGTTCAACCACGGACTCCGCAAGCTATCGACGCTGGGAGAATTCCTGGGCGAGACCATTGAACCTGTCTATTTCAACACTCCGGCAGGGCTGACAGCGACGCTGGGATGGGGGTGTCGGAAATATGCTCGTCGGGCCAGGCGTGTGGCACAGGCGCAGGGGATTCCGTTTCTCTGCCTCGAAGACGGGTTTTTGCGCTCCGTCGGCCTGGGAAAGACCGAGCCACCGCTCTCCATCGTTGTCGACGATCTTGGCATCTATTACGACGCGTCCCATCCTTCACGCCTCGAATCTCAGATTGCTAGGCCGCTGAGCGGTGAAGAAACAACACGCGCTCGGGCGATGATCACAGCCTGGCGCAACGGGCGAGTCTCCAAATACAATTATGCGCCGGACTATGCGGGGGATCTCCCGGAGCGTTACGTGTTGGTTGTGGATCAAACCTGGGGCGATGCGTCGATCAGCTTTGGGATGGCGGATGAATCCAGCTTCCAGCGCATGCTTGAGCGCGCCCTCCTAGAGCACCCTGCATGCACGGTGCTGTTGAAGGTGCATCCGGAGGTGTTGACCGGCCGTAAACGCGGGCATTTCGATCTGGAGAGTACCGCGCGCCGTTCGAACGTGCAGGTGATCGGTGCTGATGTCCACCCCGTGAATCTGATTGAGCATGCTGAGGCTGTCTATGTGGTGACGTCCCAGATGGGATTCGAGGGTCTTCTGTGGGGAAAGCCCGTACGGACGTTTGGTATGCCGTTTTATGCAGGATGGGGTCTGACACAGGATGAGCTTCCCGCTCCCGAGCGGCGCAGACCGGTCCCGCTGGAGAATCTTATCCATGCAGCCTTGATCGAGTACCCTCGCTATGTTGATCCGGAAACCGGTCGGAGGTGTGACGCAGAGCGGGTAGTCGAATGGATGGGATTGCAGCGGAGGATGCGCACACGCTTCCCCAGCGATGTCTATGCCCTTGCGTTCTCGCCCTGGAAAAAGCCGATCGTGCGGAGGTTTTTCCAAGGCAACAGGGTGCATTTCGTGGATGCGATCGATCAGATCCCGGAAGATGCCACGTTGGCGATATGGGGCCAAGGACATCAAGACGAGAAACGCCTGGTGATTCGCCTGGAGGACGCCTTTTTACGATCGGTTGGGCTGGGCGCTGATCTCATACGGCCTCTCTCATGGGTGATGGATAGCCGGGGCATGTACTACGATGCCACGGCTCCATCGGAATTAGAGCATGCACTCCTGACCACGGAATTTCCCGCTGATTTGTCGGCGCGCGCGAAACGGTTGCGAGATCGTATCGTCGAGGGAGGCCTGACCAAGTACAACGTAGGGGCCGGGACCTGGAGCCGACCCAAAGACGCGCTTCGAGTCGTGTTGGTGCCTGGTCAGGTTGAGTCGGACGCATCTATCCGGTATGGCGGCTCGTCGATCCGATCGAACATGGGGCTGCTCCAAGCAGTCCGTGAAGCGAATCCATCCGCTCATGTCATTTATAAGCCGCACCCGGATGTATTGGCCGGTCTTCGAACGAAGGGCGCAGGCGAAGACGAGGCATTGCGCTGGTGCGATGAAGTCGTGACCGATGTTGCCATGGGAACGTTGCTGTCCGATGTAGATGAAGTCCACGTCCTGACGTCCTTGGCCGGGTTCGAGGCCCTCCTGCGCGGGAAGAAGGTCACCTGTTACGGACAGCCTTTTTACGCCGGCTGGGGACTGACCGATGACATCATGCCGCCGGCGCGTCGCACACGCCGGTTGACTCTCGATGAGCTGGTCGCCGGCTCCCTTATTCTCTATCCCACCTATGTGAGCCGGGTTACCGGAAAATTCACCACGGCAGAACGGGCCTTGGATGAATTGTTGGAATGGCGACAGCAGAAGCCGACCGGTATGCCCCTGTGGCGAAAGGCTCTGCGCCTCGTGCTTCGTATCGGAAAAAAACCTGATTAGGGCACTTGGTCTGTCTGGTCTCTCTTGTCTGTTCGGTCTATCTGGTTTCATGAGTTATCCCGTTCTTCCACCAGACAGACCAGATAGACCGAATAGACCAAACAGACCTCTTCCAGTCTCGCTCGTCTCGAGCCTCTCATTCATTGACAGGTGAAAGGACCGGTTCCTATAATCGCCATAGTCCGCAGATCCTGTTGCAATCACCCCTTCCGTCATAATCCCGCCTTAGCGATGTCGTAGCTGCCCAGGTGGATAGACTGAAGGTGGAAGGCTTTTAGATGCTAATCCTGAGTGACGACACAAAGCTTCAGCCTGCAGCCTAAATACCTGAGCCTTTACCCCATGCCATCCATCCATCGTATAGGAGTCATCGGGTCCGGTGCCTGGGGCACTGCCCTGGCGAAACATCTGGCGGAGAAAGGCCTCGAAACTCGTCTCTGGGCCTATGAACGAGAGGTTGTCGCTGCGATCAACGGGCAACACGAGAATCCGGTCTTTCTGCCCGGTGTCGCGCTTCCTCCATCGCTCGTCGCCACCGGGTCTTTGACGAATCTGACCGCGGAAAGCGAGGGGCTGCTGTTGGTCGTGCCGTCCCATGTTGCACGTCTTGTGCTGCGTGAGCTGGTCCGGTCCCTTTCCACTCCTATTCCCTTCATCAGTGCCACCAAGGGAGTTGAAGAAGATACGCTGAATTTGATGACCCAGGTCATGACCGATGTCCTGCCTCCTGCCATGCAACGTGACCTCATGGTGTTGTCCGGTCCGAGCTTCGCGACCGAAGTCAGCGCAGGGAAGCCGGCAGTCCTCTGTTTAGCCGGGAGTAACGAGGAACTGGTCAAGACATTCCAGGCTGCGTTGATGACACCGGCCTTTCGTGTGTATGCCGACAGCGATGTATTGGGCGTCCAGCTCGGCGGTGCGCTCAAGAACGTGATGGCGCTTGCGGCCGGCGTAGTGGATGGTTTAGATCTTGGTCATAATGTGCGGGCCGCGTTGATCACCAGAGGATTAGCGGAAATGGTACGGTTGGGCGTTGCAATGGGCGCAGATCCACGGACATTCTACGGGCTGTCCGGCGTCGGCGACCTGGTGTTGACCTGTACGGGGGGCCTGAGCCGGAACCATATGGTCGGCGTACGACTGGGGAAGGGTGAACGGCTGGAGGCAATCCTCGGGACAATGCAGGCAGTGGCTGAGGGTATCAGAACGGCGAAGGCGGCGTTAGGATTGGCGCGACGTCATCGTGTCGACATGCCGATCGTGCAAGAAATCAATGCGGTCTTGTTCGAGGGCAAGTCCTGTCGCAAGGCGGTGACAGAATTGATGGAGCGGGACGCAAAACCGGAGAAAGGACAAGCATGAGTCCTGAGGCACTTGAGCGATTGCTGACCGAGGTGCGAGCTGGCTCTCTGTCTGTGGAGACGGCGATCCGGCGGCTCCGCACACTGCCCTATGAAGATCTTGGGTTTGCCTCGGTCGATCACCACCGGTCGTTACGGCAGGGGTTTCCCGAGGTCATTTTCTGCGAGGGGAAGACGCCGGCCCAGATCCGCGCCATTGCGAAGGCTCTGTTGAAACATCATCGCCCCCTGTTGGCGACACGCGCGACTCGCCAGGTGGCCACGATTATCAAACGGCTCGATCGTCGCGCGGTCTATCACGACGAGGCACGCATTGTGTCGATCCGCGACCCCAAGAGGCCACTGCTGGGACATGTCTTGGTGATTACAGCCGGCACCGTGGATATTCCTGTTGCGGAAGAAGCACGAGTGACGGCTGAGGTGATGGGAAGCAGAGTTGAGACGCTCTATGACGTGGGCGTGGCCGGCATTCATCGATTACTGGAACGTCAGAGCCGACTGATGCAAGCCCGGGTGGTTGTGGTCGTTGCGGGGATGGACGGAGTCTTACCGAGCGTGGTCGGCGGGTTGGTTCCCTGTCCCGTCGTCGCCGTGCCGACGAGTCAAGGCTACGGTGCGAGCTTCGGTGGACTCGCTGCATTGTTGACGATGCTCAATTCCTGTGCGGCGGGGGTCGGTGTGATGAACATCGACAACGGATTCGGGGCCGGCTGTCTGGCCCACCGGATCAACACGTTAGCAGGATGCTGAAAATGTCCGCCAGCTTCGTTCTCGCGTCGCTCAGGGGCTCAACGTACCCCAAGGGTACGCCTCGCCTCTTCGCTCGTTGCGGCCTTGCTGGACGGCCATTTTGAGCATCCTGCGTGGTGCACTCCAAACGTTTCTCGCTAGTCGCGCCTGTCGCGCGCGTCCCGCTCGGTTTTATTTCACTTCGATCGTTCCCCGTTTTGGCCAGGCAACCATTTGTGTCCTGGGACCCTTCTCATCATTGGCCAGTAACTTGGCCCGCACTTCGAATTGATAGAGTCCTGGACCAGACGGGATTTTCTTCTGGTCCAACCCGTCCCACGTCAGGTAGACAGAAATTTGTGGAGGGGCGGTGCCGTCGGTCGAGGCGGCGTGAGGCTCCAGGGCGGTACGCGTCGTCAGGAAACGGAGCGAATTTTTCGATGGCGATGTGATGAATGAGGAGACTTCCAGCAGAGTTGCGCCGTTCAGCTCTTTGGGCAGCCTGACGAGGGCAGAAAACTGCAATGAGCCGGATGAAATTGTATAGGGGTTAGGGGATACTCGGACATCGAGAATCTTGAGCTCCGGTTCCGGGCGCGGGGCCCGTTGGGGTTTCGATTTTGCCGAGGCGGCAAGCGGGGCCCAGAGTAGCAGCGCGGCGCAGAGCAGTACCCAGCCGATCCGGCCACTCCACAATCCAAATAACTTTGAGCGGGATGTAACCAAGGACCGGCAGATCGTCATAGGAGTCTGTGCGTTACCAGGCTACTGGAAGGTTAAGGGTCAGCGCCTTCTCGCTCGGTGGATTCGGCGAGTGCAGTGGGATAACACAGCGTCGGGAGGCTGTCAACGCTCCGAGCCGGCGAGACGAGCGGGAAAAGCGCGACAGGCGTGACATGAAGGCTGAAGTCTGAAGGCTGAAAGTCAGGGCTCGGAGTTCCGAACACTTCAGCCTTCAGCCTGCCTCACCAGTCTCGCCTTTCTCGCCAGTCGTGCTTGTCGCGCGCCATCTGAACCGATTGCCGTTCGCTTCTGCCTTGGGTAAGATGGCGCGGTTAGGCAGAGAAAGGATGTACATGGACACGCATCTCCATTTCGATTGTTATTCAGGCATTAGCGGCGACATGATCCTCGGCGCGCTTGTAGACGTGGGAGTCCCGTTTCCCGACTTGGTGAGCGGTTTGAAGCAACTACGGCTTTCCGGCTTCACGTTACGGAAACGGCGGGTGCATCGAGGGGCGATCCATGCCACGAAAGTGGACGTCGTGATCACGTCTGGATTGCGCAAGCCTCTCTCGCTTCGTCGGATCCATGCCATCCTCTCCGCGAGTCGGATACCCGACAAGATCAAGCAGCAAAGCCGGTCGGTGTTTGATCGGTTGGCCGAAGCGGAAGGGCAGGCTCATCGCGTGGCCAAGGATCACGTCCATTTCCATGAAGTGGGAGTCCTGGATTCATTTGTCGATATCGTCGGTGGCCTGATCTGCTGCGATCTGTTGGGCGTCACGCGTGTGACGGCCTCCCCTGTCAATGTTGGAGCTGGGACGCTGCAATCGGCTCATGGGATTCTTCCTGTACCTGGTCCGGCGGTTGCCATTCTGGCGAAAGGGATTCCGGTTTACAGTGCGGGCCCTTCCCGTGAACTCACCACGCCGACCGGTCTGGCGCTGCTGCGTGCGCTGACATCGGAGTTCGGCCCCATGCCGGTGATGACGCCGACGGCCATCGGCTATGGGGCGGGCGATGCGGATCCAGACGGCTGGCCGAATGCCTTGCGCGTATTGCTCGCACGACCGTCATTGCGAGGAACCCACGAACGGAATACGGTCGTGCAGGTTGAAACCAACCTCGACGATGTGAACCCGCAAATGTATGAGTATTTGATTGAACAGTTATTATCGCGTGGAGCCCTCGATGTGACACTTGCGCCGGTCATTATGAAACGGGGACGACCCGGTATCGTGCTGACCTGTCTTGCGCCTCCGGCGGAACTTGATCGGATTCTCGATGTCTTGTTTCAGGAGACGACAGCTCTGGGAGTTCGGGTTCGTGACGTGACGCGGCAGATCCTCCCCCGACGTATTGTCCCGGTGAAGGTGCGGGGAGGAGTCGTCCGGATGAAGATCGCCAAGGTGAGCAGGACGACGGCCAAAGCGGCTCCGGAATATCTCGATTGCAAGCGAATAGCCGAACAAACGGGTCACCCCCTCAAAGATGTAATGGAAGAAGCACGTGACGCCTATCGGCGCGCACAAAGAAAAAGTAAAAATGAAAAAGTAACAACATGACAAACACCATGTACGCTTTCTCATTTCTCATTTGTCATTTTCCACTCGCAGATCGCGCGTGACGGTCCTCCTCTACAGCCTCCTGTTCCTCGTCTCCGTCGTGGTGACGTTGGGCGCCTGCGCGCTCTTTACGAACGCCATTGAGTGGGTGGGCAAACGATTCAATCTGTCCGAAGGCGCGGTCGGCGGTGTGCTGGCAGCCATTGGGACGACACTGCCAGAAACGTCGATTCCCGTCATTGCGATTTTCTTCGGGTCCAGCCGCGCAGAAGCGGAAGTGGGGTTGGGCGCGATCCTCGGCGCCCCCTTCATGCTGACCACGCTCGTCATTCCGATCCTGGCCATCTTACTCATGGTCTATGCCGGACTTGGCAAGCGAACCGCCGCCTTCCGCTTGAACTATCGCGATGTGAAGGGCGATCTCTGCTTTTTTGTGGGGGCCTACAGTGCTGCGCTGGCCTGCGTCTTCGTCCCCTCTCGAGTGGTGCATGCCGTGGCTGCTGTCGGGTTGATCAGCCTCTATCTCTATTACGTCAAGCTGAAGTTCAGTGAATCGGATGAGGAGGGGGAAGTTGGTGGAATTGAGCCGCTGCTGTTTGCCAGAAAAGCTGCCGTTCCGTCGTTTGGACTCATCGGTCTTCAAGCAAGTCTTGGCTTGGCCGGGCTCGCGCTTGGCGCGCATCTCTTCGTGCTCGCCGCAGAAACGATTGCGGGAGCCCTGTCGATTTCTCCATTGATCCTGGCCCTCCTCGTCGCGCCACTGGCGACTGAATTGCCCGAGATGTCGAACAGTTTTCTCTGGCTCTACCGAAAGAAAGATCGTTTGGCGGTTGGGAATGTCACCGGTGCGATCGTCTTTCAGGGTACAATTCCAGTCTCGATCGGGCTCCTTGGTACGGATTGGACGCTGGCACCGACGGCATTGATTACTATGGTGCTCGCCGTGGCGGCGGCTACCTTCTTATTGGGGCAGGTTTTGTGGGGTGGTCTCTGGCGACCCTGGTTGCTGGGCGGAAGTGCCATCCTTTATATAGGGTATGCGGTGTATCTCTATGGTTTCTAACGGATGCTGAAAAAGGGGGATGGGGTAGCTGGGACGATCCCCTTGCTCGCGCAACGCGCGGCCTCAGAAAGATGCGAGGGAGCAGGCAGACCGTTCTTCTTGCTCGCAGAGCCCCCACGATAAAGCGGTGGTCGCTCGATGCGCGCAGTGAAGAACAATCTGCCTGCTCCCTCTGGGGAAGTTGGGGAATCAGAAGGCCCTCGCCCGGGCAAATGGCACGTCTCGGCGTGCCAGTGGGTGGGCGGGTGAGAATGTTGCGCGCAGTTGGGATCATCCCACTCACCCCTTTAAAGTGACAGCTCGCTGCAGCCTTGCTTGGGACAAGGCGCGTCTTGGCGCGCAGGGTTGGGCGGGTGAGAAGGCTGGTGTTTTTGAGCATCCTAATGGGACAAGTGATTGGGGAAGGGTGATGAGCGCCAAGAAAAGCATGACGGACATGAATGATAAACCTCTCCTTGGAATCACGATGGGCGATCCGGCAGGGATCGGCCCGGAGGTGATTGCGAAGGCTCTGGCAGGAAGAGCATTGCGGCGCCTCTGTCGCCCGCTTGTCATCGGCTCCTTTCCGGTGATGCAGCAGGCGGTCAAGAGTCTGAAACTCAAGTTGAACGTCATTCGTGTGGAGGGTCACGAACCGGTGCCCCCACGGTCGAATGATCTCGCCGTGTTGGACCCCCTCGATCATCCCCTCGGGCGGTTCACACGCGGAGTGGCGGCGCCTGGAACCGGGGCCGCTTCCGTGCGGTTCATCCAGAAAGCCGTGGAACTGGCGCAGCTTGGCTGCATCGACGGCATGGTCACTGCACCGATCAACAAAGAAGCGATCAACATGGCCGGCTGTCATTTCCCGGGCCATACGGAACTGCTGGCAGACCTGACCGGGGCGCAGGAATCCGGCATGATGATTATCGGTGGACCGCTTCGAATCATGTTTGTGACGACCCATGTCGCGATCAAAGACTTGCCGTCGCTCCTCACCCGGGCCAAGATTGAGAAAGCCATCAGACTGGCTCATCTGGCGTTGAGGGATCTGTTCGGAATTAAGCAACCGAGGATCGGTGTCGCTGCGTTAAATCCTCATGCCGGAGAACATGGACTGTTCGGAGACGAAGAGGCGCAAGTCATTCTCCCTGCGGCTCATGCGGCGCAGGCCCAGGGCATTCGAGCCAGTGATCCCTTGCCGGCCGATACGTTATTCGGCAAGGCTGCGAAGGGTGATTACGACGCGGTGGTGGCCCTGTACCACGACCAGGGGCTCATTCCCCTCAAGCTTGTCGCCTTCGGCACCTGTGTGAATCTGACGGTGGGGTTACCGATCATTCGTACCTCTGTAGATCATGGGACAGCATTTGATATCGTGGGGAAGGGTATTGCAGATCCCGGCAGTCTGGTAGAAGCAATAAAGCTGGCCGCTAAGCTAGCCAAAAGACGGTGAGAGGTCTATCTGGTCTGTCTTGTCTATTCAGTCTGTCAGGTTTCCTAGTTTGGACCGAACCAGATAGCCCAAATGGACCAGATAGACGAGATAGACCAAATAGACCATCCCAAGAGGAGTTTAGTGATGACCAACCAATCGGGCGCGGCGCGTGACATGCTTCAGAAGCAATTGAAAGAGTTGGACCAGATTTTCGAGGACACCATGCAAACGCTCAATATTGCTTCCGGAACTGAGCGAGTGGCAAAGTGGAAAACCAGAACCTCAGCACTCATCACTGAGTCCTTAGGCCAGAAGGAAGGGCAGAAGTTTGCCGCCCTGCAGCCGGGGCCCTCGTTTACCAACGACCTGGCCGAAGAGTTTACCGACCTTATCGATTATTTCAAAACTCCGCTTACCGATTTGGCGAAACAGGTAGCGCAAACAGCTCCTCCTTCTTCCCGCGGGAATTGACCGGTGTCGATTCCCGAACTCCCTCCGCCGAACAAGCGGCTCGGCCAAAATTTCCTGATCGACCCCAACATCGTGCGCAAAATCGTCGCGCTGGCGGAACTGAGCCCCAGCGACCACGTGTTGGAAATCGGTCCAGGCCGCGGCATCCTCACAGAAGCACTGAGCCGCGTGGCCACTCGTGTGACGGCGATCGAAGTCGATCCACGGCTCCATGCCTACCTTGAAACTAAGCAGGCAGAGCTTCCGAATGTGGAGCTGGTTTGTGAGGACGCGCTGGCCTATCCGGTCGAGAACCTGCCAATAGGGACGGTCGTCGTGGCGAATCTGCCCTATTACATTTCGACCCCGTTGCTCTTTCGATTACTCGACCAGCGCGTTCGATTTCCCCGGATGGTGCTCATGCTGCAAGCCGAAGTGGTCGATCGACTAGTGGCAAAGCCCGGCGGGTCCGACTATGGCGTCCTCTCTGTGATGGGGCAGTATGCAGCCGAAATTACCAAATCGTTTCGTGTCTCGGCCCAGTGCTTCAGACCAAGGCCAGAGGTCGCCTCGGCGGTAGTCTTGCTGCGTGCGAAAGAGCGCACGAGGCTCAATCAGAAGGAAGAAGCCGCGTTTCGCGCGCTCGTGAAGGCAGCCTTCGCGCATCGGAGGAAAACGCTCGCCAATTCCCTGCGAGACGAAGGGTACGAACCTCATCTTCTTAACGAGACATTGCAGCGACTCGATATTGCTCCGACTCGCCGTGCAGAAATGCTGTCGGTCGAGGACTTTCTCCGGCTTGCTCTTGCACTGCCCATCCACCGTCTTTAGGAGGTGATCTGGATTGTTCCCCACTGCGCACGTTGAGCGAGCACATTCTGATCGTGCGCGTTCCGGGAGCAAGGGGGATGATCTAGACTACCTCCGCCCCATTCGTTTGAATTGATCGATTTCCTGTGCTAGCATCGCGATCATGGCTGTGACCACTTCGGCCAAGCGGGGTGAGGCCCGCGGCGCCGCTTCCCCCCCCTCACACATCAAACGAGAAGTGATCGGAGTCGTCCTGATCGCGTTGGCACTCTTGACCCTTCTCAGTCTGCTCTCCTTTGCAACACCTCCGTCCAGAAACCTCATCGGTTCGGTCGGCGCATTTTTCGCGTCTACCATATTCTGGTCAATCGGTGCGGCAGGCTACATGTTTCCGATACTCCTCGGCCTCATGGGTGCCCGCTGTTTTACAAAGGACAACCTATCGATCCGTCTGCGGAATGCTGCCGCCTCGCTGGCGGCATTGCTGTTTCTCGCGGGTTTTCTGCATCTCGAAGTCACGGGGGTGCCGACCGTCTCAAGCGGCCTCATTTATCGAGGGATGGCGGGGGGCGTTTTCGGGCGGGTATTGGCCGAGAGTTTACGTATCTATTTTGCGAGCACCGGCGCTCACATCCTGATCATGGCGGGACTCCTGGTGTCGCTCCTCTTCACCACATCCATTTCTCTGGCAGTGATGGTTCAGCGGATTCCGGGTTTGGGTAATTGGATGTTCAACAGGGCGCGTGCGCTAATTCCTGACCGACCGGTGGAAGAATCCGTTCCGGAGTCACCACGGAGAGCCAAACAAAAATCGTCGAAATCCATCCGTGCGGTGATTGAGGAGGCGCTTCCTGAGGCGGCGGCGGAGCCTGAGCTGAATTGGCCGGTCATTCAGCCATCAGGGCGACCGATTCCCGAACCGGCTGAGTCGATCGAATCCGAGGCGGAACGAATGGACTCCGCTGCTCAAGGAAGGGCCGGGGACTATATCTTGCCGGATCCGGTGGTGCTCTTGAGTGAACCTTCAGGCCCTCTCGGACGTGTCACGGAAGAGGAAATCAAGGCACAATCCGATGTGCTGACCCGTGCCCTGCTCAGTTTCGGCATTGCAGGGAAGGTCACGGAAGTTCGCCCTGGACCGGTCGTGACGATGTACGAGTTCGAACCGGCGTCGGGGACCAAAGTCGCGCGCATTGTGAGCCTCGCCGATGATTTGGCCTTGGCGCTCAAGGCGATCAGTCTCCGGATTGTCGCGCCGATTCCCGGAAAATCTGTGGTCGGGATCGAGGTGCCAAACCTCTATCGCGAGACGGTGTCGATGAAGGAAGTGATGACGAGCGAGGCGTTTTCACGCGCCAGATCGAAGCTCAGTTTGGCGTTGGGGAAAGACATTTTCGGAGCCCCCATGATCGCCGATCTGAAAACGATGCCACATTTACTGGTTGCCGGTGCCACAGGAGCCGGGAAAAGTGTCAGCCTCAATACGATGCTCCTGAGCCTATTGTTTTCGGCTCGACCGGATGAGGTCAAGCTCCTCCTGATCGACCCCAAGATGCTCGAATTTCAAACATATGACGGCATTCCTCATCTGTTACGTCCGGTCATTACCGATCCAAAATCAGCGGCGCGTGGACTCAGTTGGGTCGTAGCGGAAATGGAGCGGCGCTACAAATTGCTTGCTGAGGCAGGGGTGCGAAATATAGATGCGTATAATCGAAAGGTCTCAGGGGCACAGGGGGTGTCCGAGGCGGAATCGTCGGCCAAGTTTGACCAGCCGGAATTGCCCATCCAGTTTCTCCCCGAAGAGGAGCGGCTCTCTGCCGGAGAAACCACGCTTCCGGATGGCAGCCCCGGATCATTCTTGCCGCCGCCGACTCCGCCGGAACCCTTGCCCTATATTGTCGTGATGATCGATGAATTGGCGGATCTGATGATGGTGGCGCCGAAGGAAGTGGAAGACAAGATTGCCCGCTTGGCGCAGATGGCCCGTGCCTCAGGCATCCATCTTGTGCTGGCGACGCAGCGCCCGTCAGTCGATGTGCTGACCGGTTTGATCAAGGCGAATTTCCCAGCCCGCATAGCCTTTCAAGTTTCATCGAAGACCGATTCACGTACCATTCTGGATGCGAATGGCGCGGAAGCGCTCCTTGGTCGTGGGGACATGCTGTATCTGGCTTCTGGGACCGGGCGCCTCATGCGTGGGCACGGGTCATTTGTGTCGGACGACGATGTCCGCCGCGTGGTTGAGTTCGTGAAGGATCAAGCCAGGCCTGCCTATAATCAGGAGTTGCAGACCGTCCTGAAGCAGGAAGAGGCCAAAGAGGAAGAGGCGTTGGACGAGGTGTATGAACAGGCGAAGGAACTAGTCCTGACGACCGGACAGGCTTCTGCCTCGTTGATTCAGCGTCGGCTACGGGTGGGTTATCCTCGGGCGGCCCGGATGATCGAGCAGATGGAGGCAGACGGCCTCGTGGGCGCAGCTGGTCGCGATGGACGGAGAGAGATCGTCGGGCGGCGGGGGCCGGTGGGGGCAGAGGAGCAGGCATGAGGTGGTATGGGGTCACTAAGGCGCTCTCCTCGCTCGCGCAACGCCGCGGCCTGGGAAGGATAGGAAGTGAGCGGCCAGGTGCCCTTTTTGCTCGCAGAACACGCACGATAAGGGGATGGAAGGACACCCCTGTTGGTCCTGTGCTCCCGGAACGCGCGCCCTAAGAAGGGCCTCGTTCGACGGCCGCACCTAGACCAACAGGGATGTCCCTCCAAGAGAGAGAAATAGGTACGCATGGACGGGTCAATTAGTTAGATGGTGCTCGGCTGGGTTAATGGCATGTCTTGGCGTGCAAGTGGATGGGCGGGTGAGAAAGTTGCGCGCAATGGCAGCAACCCTCCACCCCCCTCGCGATTGGTATGATGAAAAAAATGAATTGGACATGTTTTACAGCAGGCGTACTCGTCTGTGCGTGGAGCCTATTCCCATTGCCGGCTCATGCCACTGGAGACGAGAGCGATGAGAAAGCGTTGGGGGAGGGCCGGGAGGTAGTCAAGCAGCTCCAGGCGCGGTACGAGAAAACGAAAGATCTTCAGGCGGATTTTACGCAAAAGACCATGATTGAGGGGTTCGAGCGGCCCATCACGTCCTCTGGGAAGGTCTATATCAAAAAGCCTGGACGATTACGGTGGAACTATCTCGATCCGTCGATCGAGGATATCTATGTCAATCGGGATGATATCAAAGTGTATGTGCCGGAGCATAAACAGGTGTTGGTCGGAAAGCTGACGCAAATGGCGGCCTCTAGGGCTCCGTTGGAGCTCTTGCAAGGGGCGGCCACCTTGGAGGAGTCGTTCGACATTGAGCCGACGCCGGGGAAGGGACGCGGCGTGGGAGGAATCCGGTTGCTCACCCTCCTGCCGAAGTCGCGCGAACGTGAGGCGGGGAGATCGTTACAACGGATCGTGGTGGAAGTGTTTCCCAAGACTTACTTCATCCGGACCATCTCTCTCTACGAGGTCAGCGGCAATGTCGCGAATTTCGAATTCTCTTCGCTCCAATACAACATAGGTCTTGCCAACGCACTCTTCGACCTGAAGTTGCCGGCTGATGTGGTAGTGGTGAAGGCTCCCGTGCTCAGTGCCCCGCAGTGACCGAATGGAATCTGTTAGAGAATGCGCCATGGAAGTTGAGAGGAGTTTATGAATCAGACGATGGTCGGTTCCCTGGTCGAGGCGGTCGATGACGCAGTGAAGCAATTGGATCTCGATCGACTCACGCATGAGTACTGGGATCAGAACGAGTTCCTCTTCGTTCCACAGTTTCTTTCCCGGTCAGTGGTGGAAGAGTATCTCGTACCTCAGGCGCAGGGGGTGAAGAGCGAGCTGAACCGCAATTATATTCCCGGCCATAAAAAAGGTGGGAGCGTCAGCTACTATACGGTGATGGAGAAGGCCCCGCGCTTTCTCGATCTCTATCGATCCGGGGCCTTCATCGAATTCTTGAGCCGCCTGACAAGGGCCAAGCTCAGTCTCTGTCCCGAGAGCGACCCCCATTCCTGTGCCCTCTACTACTATACAGAGCCGGGAGACCACATCGGCTTTCACTATGATACCTCCTACTATAAGGGAGCCCGCTATACCATTCTGATGGGGCTTGTCGATAGGTCTACGCAATGCAAACTGGTCTGTGAACTGTTTAAGGATGATCCTGTGAAATCCCCTAAACATCTTGAGCTGATCACGCAACCCGGCGACCTGGTCATTTTCAATGGAGATAAACTCTGGCATGCGGTGACTCCGCTTGGCGAGGGGGAAGAACGGATCGCTCTAACGATGGAATATGTCACCGACCCTGACATGGGAGCTTTCAAACGGCTGTATTCGAACCTCAAGGACTCTATCGCCTATTTCGGCCTCCGCACGGTCTTCAAGCAGGCGCTCACAGGTTCCAACCGCCGCCCCTAGCAGGGCGCTGAAAAAGTCCGCCAGCTTCGTTCTCGGTTCGTCGAAATCCTCAACGTACCCCTGAGGGTACGCCTCCGGCTTCGACTCGCCTGCGGCCTTGCTGAACGGCCTTTTTGAGCGCCCTTCTGGTGTTTTCCCGCGTAAAGAAAATGCACCGGGAGTCTTTTCCGATCCATATGTGGCCAAGGAGAATCATATCCTATCGCGGACGAATTCCTATCATGGCGGGGGCTCTCTGCTCCAGTCATCCTCTTGAGTGGTGACGGGCGTGTTGTTTCCATGTAAGATAATGCCATGAAAGCGAAATCTACAGCCGCATCCTTGTCACTTGGACGGAATGCTTCGCGACGTCCCAGTAAGCTTGGCCAGATGTTGGCACAAAGAAAGATTGACGAAGCCCGCCGACTCACCCCTGAACAGCGGCTGCTCATTGCGCTCGAGCTTTCCGACGCTGCTGCCGCTCTCCACCGCGCGTGTTCCAAGAAGCGTGAGCTGAAATCCTCTCACGTCTGAGCCGTGGCGAGTGTCTCCCGCTCTTCGAATTCACGTTAGCCGTGCTTCGTTGATTTCGTTGTCGCTGCCGTCTATAGTTTGCCGGACTGGTGTGGGCCCAGCTGGTTTCTCTGTTTGGTCTGGTCTATCTGGTTTGTTTAGTTCGTCGAGTTGATCGGTTCAACCAAACAAACCAAATAAACCAAATAACAAGACAGCCCAGACAAACCAAACAAACTAGATGAACAAAACAGACTGACCATGAATCGTCTCTTCCAGCATAGTGTCGTCGTGCTGTTTGCCCTCTTGTTCGCGGTTTCTCCTCTTGTCCTGGCCTGGGCGGCTGAGCAACCGGATGCCGCGCAGCGTGAGTACGAGCGAGGTGTCGCGCTGTTGCGAAAAGGCGACCTTGCTGCAGCATCCGAGGCCACCAGGAAAGCCATCGAGTTGAGTCCTTCCTCAGCTGACGCGCATCATCTGCTCGGCATGATCGCGTTCAAAGAGAGGAAACCGGATCAGGCGGTCGAGTCCTTCCTCCACGCGCTCAAACTGAAGCCGGCTTATCCTGAAGCCCTGAACGATCTGGCTGAGGTCTATCGGATTCAAGGAAAATCGGCCGAAGCGGAGCAGGCTCTAAAACGGGTGATCGAGATCGATCCAAAACATGCCGATTCATACTTCGACTTAGCCAGGCTGTACGAGCAACGTCGCGATGTCGCCGCCGCCACCAGGGTCTATCGATCCTTGTTAACCGTTCATCCGAGCCACCGTGGCGCCCTCTACAATCTCACATTGC
>JACAFD010000089.1 GCA_013388555.1 Nitrospirota bacterium
GCGGAGGGGGCCTACCTGAAGGCTGTTGCAAGACTGCACGAAGCGGAACTGGCGTACAAACGAGCCAGAGACCTGCAAGAACAGAAGGTGGTGAGCCTGGCTGAGTTACAGCGCCGTGAGGCGACAATGAAAACGGCGCGGGCCGAGGCCCGCGAAATGTCGAATCGCCTCGAATTATTCGGGGTTCCCAAGGAGGAGATCGAGCGACTGGATCGCGAGCAAACGATCAAGGCCGATGTGCAGCTGCGGGCGCCGTTCGACGGCCGGGTCATCATGCGTAATATCACGAGGGGCGAGGTAGTGGAAACGCAGCAGAAGCTCTTCACCGTCGCGGACCTTTCTGATCTGTGGGTTGTCGGCAACGTGCCGGAGAAGGACGTGCAGTTCATCCGTAAGGATCAGAAAGTCGATGTGATTGTGTCCGCCTATCCCCATGCCATCGTTCCGGGAACGATCACCTATGTCGGGGATGTGCTCGATCCAGCCACCCGCACGATGCGTTTGCGGGTAACGGTGCTGAATCCCGATCGACTGCTGAAACCGGAGATGTTCGCGACCGTCCGCGTCTATGTCGCGCCGAGTTCGGACGTGCTGACCCTGCCGCTTGCGGCAGTCCAAAATGGCCCGAACGGGAAGATAGTGTTTGTTCAGCGCGGTGTGAACGACTTCGAAGCGCGGGCGGTCAAGTTGGGGGATGAGCAGGGAGAGATTGTGACAGTGTTGGAGGGGGTGAAGGTCGGCGAGCAGGTCGTGACCAAGGGATCGTTCGTCCTCAAGTCAGAAATGGAACGCCATAAGATCGAGCCGACACCATGATTGCGACTCTTGTGGAATTCTCGCTGCGGCAGCGGATCCTGGTCCTTGGCCTCGCCTGCCTGTTGTCTGTGGCCGGATTTTTCGCCTTTCAGTCCATTCCGATCGACGCCTACCCCGACGTAACGAACATCCAGGTGCAGGTGCTGACCGAGGCACCGGGACTCTCGCCGGTCGAAGTCGAGCGGTTCATCACCTATCCGCTGGAACTTCAAATGACAGGGCTGCCGGGTTTGGCGGAGATCCGATCCCTTTCCAAGTTCGCCCTGTCCCAGATCACGGTCGTGTTCAACGACGACGTGGATATCTACTTCGCCCGGCAGTTGGTCCTTGAACGGATCATGGCGGCGAAGGAGCGCTTGCCGGAGGGGCTCGAACCAGTGATGGCTCCTGTCACGACGGGGCTGGGCGAGGTCTATCACTATTATGTGGAAGGGCCTCATGCGACGGCGACTGATCCGAAGGTCGTCGAGGAGGAGTTGACGGATCAGCGCACGATGCAGGACTGGGTCCTGCGCCCGTTGCTCAAGAGCGTGCCTGGCGTGATCGATGTGAACGGCATGGGCGGGTTCGTCAAACAGTATCAAGTCCTGGTCGATCCGACCAAGCTCCGCAAGTTTGACTTGACGCTCCACCATATCTACGAGGCGGTGGCAAAGAACAACGCCAATGCTGGGGGAAATGTACTGGAACGATACGCCGAACGCTCGATCGTCCGCGGCCTGGGCCTCATCAAGAGCGTGAATGATATCGAGTCGATCATCGTGAAGGAGTCAGGCGGCACGCCGGTCTTTGTTCGTGATGTCGCGGAAGTCCTCATCGGCCATGCCGTTCGCCATGGCGCAGTGGTCCTCAACGGGGAGCGGGAGGTCGTGATCGGAACCGTGCTGATGCTTCGCGGAGGCAATGCCCGTCAGGTGGTTGAGGCGGTTAAGAACAAGGTGGACGATCTGCAGCAGAGTCACATCCTCCCGGCAGGCACGAAGCTCCTGCCTTTCTACGATCGCATCGAATTAGTGACGGCGGCGATCAATACGGTGCGGGACGCGTTGATCGAAGGGATCGTGCTGGTGATCTTCGTCTTCTTTTTCTTCCTGGGCCACGTGCGCAGTGCCATCGTCGTGACGGCTTCGCTCATCGTCACCCCCCTGATCACGTTCATCGTGATGCAGCGGCTGGGGCTCTCGGCCAACTTGATGACGCTCGGCGGGCTTGCCATAGCCATCGGCGAGATCGCGGACGGATCGCTGGTTGTGGTGGAAAACGTCTATCGTCATTTGGCGGAGAGCCAAGGTACGCAGCGGAAGAGCAAAGTCGAGGTGATCCTCCAGGCGACGAACGAAGTGGGTAGACCGATCCTCTTTGGTATTCTGATCATCAGCGTCGTCTTTCTGCCGCTGATGACGCTCCACGGCATGGAAGGAAAGATGTTCGCGCCGCTGGCATATACGTTGGTGATCGCGCTCCTGGCCTCGGTCGTGGTTACGTTGACCCTGTCGCCGGTGCTCGCGTCGCTGCTCTTGCGCGGAGACCATCCGGAAGAAACGCGCCTCACGCGCTGGATGAAACAGGGTTATGTGCCGGTGCTGCAATGGACGCTCAGGCACCGTGGACTCGTCCTGACCGGTTCGACGGCGATCGTGCTGTGCAGCCTCGTTCTCGTTCCATTTGTGGGACGGGAATTCATTCCTCTCCTTGAGGAAGGAGCCCTGACTCCCCAAGTCGTGAGGCTGCCGAGTGTGTCGCTGGCTGAGTCCATCGAGATGGAGAAGCAAACCCAGAAGGCCATGTTGGAGTTCCCCGAAGTGAAGATGGCTGTGAGCAGGATCGGGCGTGCCGAAATTCCCTACCATCCGGAGGATCTGTACGAGAGCGACCCGATCGTATCTTTGCACGACCGCAGTACCTGGAAGACGGCGAAGACCCAATCGGGTTTGACCGATGCGATCCGCAAGAAACTAGCAGAGATTCCAGGTATTTCCGTGCTGATGAGCCAGCCGATTCAGGAACGGGTGGACGAGCTGATCTCCGGCATCAGGACGGAATGTGCCATCAAGCTGTTCGGAGAGGATCTCGATGTCCTGCACGACAAGGCTGAGGAGATTGCCGCGCTGTTGCAGCAGATCGCCGGCGTCAAAGATATCAAGGTCGAACAGATCGCCGGCCAGCCCTATCTTACCATCGATATCGACCGGCAGAAGATCGCCCGCTATGGCATCAACGTGGCAGACGTGCAGGAGATCATCACCACCGCGATCGGAGGCAAGGCGGCGACCCATGTATACGAAGGCGAGCGGCGGTTTCAATTGATGCTGCGGTTTCCGGAACTGCAACGCAACAGCATCGGCGCCATTCAGGAGATTCGGGTGAGGTCGGCATCCGGCGCGCTGATCCCGATGAGCGAACTTGCTGCGATCGAAATGCGCGAGGGCCCGGCCCGTATCAGCCGCGAACATGTGAAACGTCGCATTTACATCGGCTTCAACGTCGTCGGGCGAGATATCGGTGGCGTGGTGGATGAAGGGCGGAAGAAGCTGGAGGGACAGGTACGCATCCCGGAAGGGTACAGTATCACCTGGGGCGGGGCCTTCGAGAACATGGAGCGGGCCAACGAACGGCTGTTGATCGTGGTGCCGATCACCCTGGGGCTCGTGTTCTTTCTGCTCTTCTGGGCCTTTCATTCACTCCGCTACGCGACCTTGATCATGATAAATCTTCCCTTCGCCTTGATCGGGGGCGTCGTGGCTTTGTGGTTGAGTGGACAATACCTGAGTGTGCCGGCTTCGATCGGATTCATAGAACTGTTTGGCCTCGCGGTCGGGAACGGGATCGTGCTGGTCTCATACATCAATCAGTTGCGCAATGAAGGGACACAGATGGACCAGGCTATCGTCACGGGTTGCGTTCTCCGACTCCGACCGGTTGTCATGACGATGATGACGACCCTGTTGGGCCTGTTGCCGTTGGTTCTGGCGCAGGGGATCGGGGCCGAAGTTCAGCGGCCGCTTGCGACAGTCGTCATCGGCGGGCTCTTCACATCAACGGCCC
>JACAFD010000052.1 GCA_013388555.1 Nitrospirota bacterium
GTGTGCTTTGTGAACGTGCAGAGCGTGGAGCGGATTATCTTCTCCATCTTTAACCGGTTTAACCTGGAGTGGCACCCGCGCACCCTTCGACAATTTACACAAGCCGCGTGACATCACCTACCTCGTCGTCCTATTGACATGTGTGCCACATGCAAGTAGGCTGTGGCCATGTCTAAGATGATTCAGCTTCGCCACGTACCGGATGACTTGCATAGAAAACTCAAGGCACGAGCGGCTCTCGTGGGCTTGCCGCTGTCTGACTACCTCCTTCAAGAAGTCCGTCGCGTTGCGGAGCGCCCGACAATCGCTGAATTGAGAAGGCGTCTTGCCCACCGATCCTCTATCACGCCAACGGTTTCTCCGGCTAAGGCCATCAGAGCGGAGCGAGACGGCCGGTGATCGTGGTTGATGCCTCGGTTGTGATCGAGGTGTTGCTGAATACACCTGCCGGAATTCAGATGGCCGAGCGGTTTTTCGACCCGGACGAAACCCTTCACGCACCCCATCTCCTCGATGTCGAAGTCGCGCAGGTCCTGCGTCGCTATACGCGGACCGGTGAACTTCATGCTGACCGAGGGCTCCAGGCGCTCGAAGATCTTGTCGATTTTCCGCTGACTCGATATCCTCATGATCTCTTTCTACTCAGGATCTGGGAACTGCGTCATAATGTCACATCGTACGACGCAGCTTACATCGCCCTCGCCGAAGCTCTTGGGGCACTGCTGTTGACTCGTGATGCAGCGCTCGCCTCGGCTCCCGGGAATCGCGCGCGGATGGAACTCATTTGACGCGTCCGCTCTCCTCACGTCGTTTCGCTCGTCACCTTCCAGATGTGCCGGTCAAGCCATGATGTGGAGCGGCGCCTGAAGGTCATGTATACGTCGCCGCGTCTAGATGACTCAGCCACTCCCGCGATGCAGGAGCGCCCTCTCCGTACTCACCGAGGATCGATCAGTCCGCCAATTGCTTGCCTACGTGGGCCTCTCGTACGACCCGCTGTTCCTCCTCAGGGTTCGCCGCCTTCATTGCTGTCAGTTCGATCGTCACCTTATTGATTGTGCCGGTGAACTTGTTGTCATGTTCCTTGTAGTCCTCCGTAACCGGCGTTCCGTCATCCATCCCCACATCTGCGCCCTCATCGGCCGAGAAGAAGCAACATTGCGTATGTTCGATTCGCCCTTCGGCCACCTTCTGGCCGTTGACAAGGATCGTCCCGATACCGCCCTGGAGAATCTCCACATCAGCGATGATTGTGTGCGACTTGTTCCTCAGACTAATGAAGACGTTCTCCGACATCCCGATCATCCCTTCGTACACCGTGAGGGACGTGCGCCCTCTATTGCCGGGGAACGCAGTGGAGAATTCCGTGATCGCGCCCATGTTGTTCATGTGATGATTGCGGCCGCTCAGCAATGCGGCACAGGTCGGCGAGCAGAGCACCGTCGTATGGAAATGGTTGTAGCGCAATCCGTTGTCGGCGAGGCGCTCGACCGTCTGCATGTGAATGGGTCCGCCGAACGCGCTCGACATACCGAACCCCATGTCGTCGATCAGCACGAGGAGCACGTTCGGGGCGTTGGCTGGCGCCTTGACCTCAAACCTCGGCGGGGCCGCCGCCTTGCGTGCGTCGAACTCGGTGATCACCGGGCGCTTGGGTTCAGGAATCGGCAGCACCGTCCGGTCCAGCTTGTCTGCTGCCTAGGCAGGAACACCTCCTATCGCCAGCACCGCGGACAACCCCATCAGCAGGATGCTGGGTACAACCAACCTCGTATCTCGTCTCATCGTCTCTCCTCCGTTAACATCCATCATTGCGCAGCGCACCCTATCGCTCAGCCTTTCTACCACATGTGACCTACTAGCCTATCCCGCGCTATCACATGTCACATCTTAAGGCCTAGCCCATCGCGACCTGAACTCTGAGAGGGGGAATATTAGTTATTCGATCCAGCCCTCTTCCTGAAATCGCTTTTTGAGCACATCGGTTATTTCCTTCGCACTAGCTTTGGCTCGGCCTTCAATCTTACTGCTGCCACTGTACTCCCCGTAGGCTTTTACCCCGCCACCGACAATGAGACCCACTGGGTTACCTGTAACAATGAGGGCGGCAACCCCCACCGCACCACCCGGAGTTTTACCTCCGCCGGCACCGACCTTGCCGGATCCCAGTTTTCGCAACCCATGAGCCGTCATCTGGAAACCTTCGACTGCCGTCGTCAAATTGGATGCCCCGGAGCCGAAACCGATTGCAACGCGCTTGGTAGCACTTCCCTCATCGATCGAAAGGAGATAGCCTCGGATCACAATGTCATTGATCTCTGGACTCGTTTGACTCGAAGCCCGCTGCGCCGGCAGTCCCATGCCACCGCGGATCTCTTCGACTATGTCCGCCGCAATTGCTCCGCCCAGTTTCCGGCCGAGTTCGATTTCCTCGGTGGTTTGGGGTTTGGCATGCTCGAGAGGCTGACCTGCCAGTGCGGAAGCAGCTGGAACCTCTGCGGGCGTGGCGGCGAAGTCGTACACCCAGATGTGGTTGGGACGAGGGAGCTTTTCGTAAACGAGTCTCTTCCGGTCACTCACCTCGGTTGAGGCACACCCGGCGACCACTGCCAGGGCCAATACACAAAATCCGATACGCGTAAGGGCTTGCATCACACAC
>JACAFD010000195.1 GCA_013388555.1 Nitrospirota bacterium
AAGGCGATGGGTGCCGCGGCCGATGGGCTGTTCTACGGGGGTGGCTTTTCTCTTATGGGGGCTCAGCTCGTGATGGTGGGTGCTGTGGCGGCCTATACGGCGGTCGGCACCTGGATCATTCTCAAGATCATTGATGTGATCATCGGGCTGCGTGTGACGGGAGATGAAGAGCAAGAAGGCTTGGATACCAGTCAGCACGGTGAGAAAGCCTATCACGTTTAATACCGTGTCCATGGTACAATCGGCGAAACAATCGTGCCGGCAGTCCCTGCGACGCTCTACGAACAGCGTCGCAGGGCAGCCTGAGAGGGGGGAAGCGTAATGAAGATGATAGAAGCGATTATCAAGCCGTACAAGTTGGATGATGTCAAAGAGGCGTTGGTGGAAATAGGTGTGCAGGGGATGACCGTGTCGGAAGTCAAAGGATTCGGCCGCCAGAAGGGGAGTAAGGAAACTTACCGGGGCGCCGAGTATACGACGGATTTTATACCCAAGGTGAAGATCGAACTGTACGTGGCGGATAACTCGGTGCAGAAGGTGGTCGACACCATCGTCCGCAGCGCGAAGTCCGGCAGCGTCGGGGACGGGAAGATCTTCGTGTCGGATATCAGCCATGTGGTGAGGATCAGGACCGGCGAGACGGGGGAAAGCGCGCTGTGACGAACATGCCGGACAATGGGTCGCAGCCGGGGCTCTTGCAGGGGGCGGAGGTCACGCCGGCCTCCGCCCTGGCCGGGCAGCGGCAGGCCCTCCGGCAGCGCTTGTTGAAAGGGGGCTCCGGGGCAGAAGTTATGGCGGCCCTGACGGAGTTTGTGGACGGGCTGATCATCGGCAAGTACAAGAATGCCATGCGGCAGGGCGGGGAAGGGGCGCAGGCTGCGGGAACCCAGCACTGTTGTCTGGTGGCGCTCGGAGGTTATGGTTTCCGGGAGTTGGCTCCCTATTCGGACATCGATGTGATGTTCCTCTTTCGCGAGGAGGCGGGCGACACGGCGCAGATTCTGTTCCGCGAGGTGCTGCATTATTTGTGGGATCTCGGCTTTCAGGTCGGCCACAGTATGCGGACGATCGACGATTGCATCGATCTGGCCGGGAAGGACCTGACGATTCGCACTGCCATGATGTCGGCCAGATTTATGGCGGGAAGCCCGCACCTGTTCCAGGAGTTCAATCGCCGCTACGCGAAGGAAGTGGTCGGCCGTGGGAGAGGGCAATTTATCGAACACAAGGTAGAGGAGCGTCGCCGTGAATATGAGAAGTTCGGGCAGACGGTCTATCTCCTGGAGCCCAACGTCAAGAAAAGCAAAGGGGGGCTCCGGGATTTCCATCTCCTCCGGTGGGCCGGGATGGCCCGGTTTCAGGCCACGACGCTGCAAGATTTGGCGGATCGCGGCTTCCTCTCCAGACAGGACCTTCTTTCGCTGACCGAAGCTCGGGATTTTATATGGCGGGTCCGGGCCTTTCTGCATCTTGAAGCAGGGAGAGCGGAGGAAATTCTGTCGTTCGACGAGCAGGTCCGCTTGGCTTCCCTCTATGGATTCCAGGATCAGCCCCACCTTCTAGGGGTGGAGCAGTTCATGCAGCAGTATTACCGGCATACGATGGGACTCCATGAAACCTTGCTCCGGTTTGTGGACCGTTGCCGGGCTGTGTCTGCAAAGCGCAGACCGTCCGGCGCCCTGCCGGCCGCTAATATGGTAGAAGGCTATTTTGTGGTGACCGGCCGTCAGCTGACGGTTCCCTCTGAGCTGCGGGCTCGGGTTCTGGATAGTCCGTCCTTGCTCCTCCAGTTGTTTGACCTGGCGCGGTCGCGGCGTCTTAAGATTGATACCGGCCTGCTGGATGAGATTCACAGCCATATGGAGAGTGTGTCGAGTGAGGCCTTCCGGACGCCGGAGGTCAGCCGGGTCTTTCTAAAAATTCTCGCCGGGCCGGAGGCCGTGTCCGCTACGCTTGAGGCGATGCATAGGGTCCACCTGTTGGAGAAGGTGATCCCGGTCTTTGCCACGCTCCGTGGCCTGATGCAGTTCAACCAGGATCACAAGTACACGGTGGATGAACATACCCTGCGGGCAGTGGCCAAGGCAGAAGCGCTCGCCCTGGAGTCCGGTGTCATCGGGTCCGTCTACCAGGAGATCAGGAGGAAGGATCTGTTGCACCTGGCAATCCTGTTGCACGATCTGGGGAAGGGGCGGAAAGAAGATCATTGCGAAGTGGGCAAGGTGATTGCCGAAGAAACGGCGGCGCGGCTGGGGTGTGATCCCCAGGAAACCAGGACGCTGGTCTTTCTTGTGCACCGGCATCTCCTGATGTCCCACACGGCTTTCCGGCGCGATCCGTACGACGAGAAGGTGCTCGCTCCTTTCGCCAGGGAGGTGGGGACGCCGGAGGTCCTTCGAAAGTTGTTGGCGCTCACCGTTGCCGATATTGCGGCAGTAGGGCCTGGCGTCATGACCAAGTGGAAGCAGTCCTTGCTCAATGAACTCTATCTGCGCACGCTGCCGGTGATTTCGGGTGAGCATGCTCAGACGGACGCGTCAGACCGTCTCAAGCAACTGGCCGGCGAGGTAGCCCAAGAACTCACAGACACAGCGGAAGCGGGGATTGACTGGATCGAGTTGCAATTGAGCCAGTTTCCCTTGCGGTATCTGTATGGGACCCCTCCAAAGCGGATCGTGGCCCATCTGAAGGCGATCAGAAAGCTGCAGGCAGGGGAGGTGATCGTCGAGGATCGCTTCAATGAGAAACTGGGTGTCTCCGAATACACGGTTATTACCCACGATAACGTCACTCCTGGCATCGTGTTCAAAATTGCCGGCGTGATGGCGGCTCATGGGCTTCAGATCGTAGACGCTCAGATCACCACCCGAGAGGACGGAGTCGTGGTGAATACTTTCCAGGCATCCGATCCTGATTTTGAGGGCGCTCCCCCGGACGAGCGCGGGGCTTCCATCGCCGAGGCGATTATCCGTGTGCTGAAGGGCGAGGAGGAGGTCGAGCGGGTGATGAGCCGGCATACCCGCCTGTCCTCCGTGAGCCCCCTGTCTACCGGTCGCCATGCGACCGAGGTGAAGGTCGATAATGAAACCTGCGACCGGTCCACGATCGTTGATGTGTTTGCCGACGATACGCAAGGATTGTTGTACGCCATCACCCGCAGCATTTTTCAGCTCGGCCTGTCGGTTCAAGCGGCTCGGATCTCGACGAGAATCGATGACGACATCAAACAGTCTTTGCGGACGATCGGTAGACATCAGGTGGCGGATGTGTTCTACGTGACGGATCAACAGGGAGCCAAGATCAATGACCACAGCCGGCTGGAGGCAATCCGCGAGACGATCAAGGAGGATATCGATTCGTTTATGGATCGGCAGGCCGGCGCATCCGAGAGCGTAGGAGCAGGGTCCGCATCTTAACTCGAAGTTGACATGGAGGTTTGGCTGGAATGAATCCCCGCGAGGTATCGGAGTTTGCGAAGAAGCATAAAGTTCAGGTCGTGGATTTGAAGTTTGTGGATTTGCTCGGCACCTGGCAGCACTTCTCAATCCCGATAGAAGAACTGACTGAAGGGTTATTCAAGGACGGGTCCGGACTGGACGGTTCATCGATCCGGGGCTGGAAGGCGATCAACGACAGCGACCTGCTGATGGTGCCGGATCCGACCACGGCCAGTCTCGATCCCTTTTGCGCGGTTCCGACACTGAGCCTTGTCGGCAACGTGCTCGACCCGATTACGCGCGAGCCCTACGACCGCGATCCACGGTTTGTGGCGCAGAAGGCGGAGAAATATCTCCAGAGCACGAAGATCGGCGATACCTCCTATTGGGGGCCCGAAGCGGAATTCTTCATTTTCGATCAGGTCAGGTATGATCAGACCGGCCACAGCGGCTTCTACCATATCGATTCCGAAGAAGGCGCCTGGAACATCGGGCAGGAAGGCCATAATCTGGGCGGAAAGATCCGTCACAAGGAAGGCTACTTTCCGGTCCCGCCGACCGATACGCAACAGGATATACGCAGCGAGATGGTCCTGGAGATGCAAAAGGCCGGGATTTACATTGAAAAGCACCACCACGAGACTGCGACGGCGGGCCAGGCGGAAATCGACATGCGTTTCGACTCGCTGGTCAAGACGGCTGACAAGTTGATGATGTACAAGTACATCGTCAAGAATGTGGCTCGCCGCCATGGCAAGACCGTCACCTTCATGCCCAAGCCGATCTTCGGAGATAACGGTACCGGCATGCATACGCACCAGAGCATCTGGAAAGACGGAAAGCCTCTGTTTGCGGGGAAGGAGTATGCCGGCATCTCGCAACTGTGTCTCTATTATATTGGAGGCATTCTGAAGCATGCGCCGGCTCTGGCGGCCTTCACGAATCCGACAACCAATTCCTACAAGCGGCTGACTCCCGGGTTCGAAGCGCCGGTCCTGCTGGCCTATTCCAGCCGGAATCGATCGGCCGGAGTCCGGATTCCCATGTATTCACCGAGCCCGAAAGCCAAGCGGATCGAGGTGCGCTTTCCCGACCCAACCGCCAATCCCTATCTGGCCTTTCCGGCCATGCTGATGGCAGGGCTGGATGGGATTGAGAATAAGATCAACCCCGGTGAACCGGCGGAGAAGGATCTGTACGATCTTGAGCCGGAGGAGGCGGTGAAGATCCGCACGATGCCCGGCAGCCTCGATGAAGCGTTGCGCAGTCTGGAGCAGGACCATCAGTTTCTGCTCAAGCGAGGGGTCTTCAGCAAGGATCTGATCGAGGCCTGGATCAACTACAAACGCACCAGGGAAGTCGATCCCATGAGGTTGCGCCCTCACCCGTACGAGTATGTCTTGTATTATGATGCGTAGGAGTTTGTGGACAAACTCCTACGCGCGAGACTGGCGAGACTCGCGGGACGGGCGAGACAGGGGTAGGTTCGATGCCCAAAATTCCAGGTCAAGGTTGAGCGAGGAATAGCGCATCGATAGGAGCAGGGTGGACTAGGGCGTCCGTCTCTCGGGCTGGGAGGCGGACGCTTTTTTGTTTGGTGGATTTAGTTTCTTTGGTTTATTTTGTTGGTTTGTTACGTATGGATTCTCTCTTTTGAACCAAATAAACCAAAAAACCAGTCTGGTTTCGATAAGAGTGGAATACTATGTCGACCGAGGATAGATTCTCCCCTGCAACCGCCACGAGTCCGCCCGAGACACTCAACCGCAGTCTGACTCTCTGGAATAGCCTGACGATTGGCTTCGCGACCGTGTCACCGGTGGCGGGGCTGTATGCCATCATTGGCGTGCAGACGGTGGTGACGGGGGGCGGGTGGTTCGGTGCCCTGGCGCTCTGTCTGGTGATGCAGATGTTGGTGGCGACCGTCTATGCTGAGCTGTCCTCGCAGATTCCAATTGCGGGGGGTGCGTACAAGTGGGCACGGCAGCTCGGAGGTGCCACCGCCGGGAAGTATGCCGGAGTCATCTACGTGAGCTCTACGATCGCCATGCTGACGACGACTGCCTATACCGGCGGTGTCTGGCTTGCGCTTTTTTTTGGGTTTGGAAGTGAAGGAGGGGTCACGTTAGTCATATGGGGTGCGGTGTTTCTCGTGGTCTGTACGGTGCTCAATCTGGTTCACGTAAATGTATTTAAACTGGTTATTACCCTGGGCGTGTATGCGGAAATCGTCGGATCCTTCGGCGTGGCGCTGCTGCTGTTTCTCTTTTTCCGGCAGCATGGATTTTCAGAATTGTTTGAGCATCTCGGCACGGGATCTGCCCCCAGCCAGACCGCTGCGTTTCTGGCGGCGCTTGCCATTTCTGGTTGGGCCTTCATCGGTTTTGATGCCTGTTCCACCATCGCCGAAGAAACCCATAACCCCAAGCGAATGGTCCCCCGCGCGATTTTTTTGTCTCTCTGTATGGTGGGAGGCGTGGTGCTCTTCAACTCAGCCGCCCTGACCTTGAGCTTCAACCGTGACACACTGAGACATACGAGCGCCACGTCCGATCCCGTCACACCCGTGATCGCGAGCAGCTTCGGCGCCTGGGCTGAAGCCCCGTTTCTGGCGATCGTCATGACTGCGTTCCTGGCGTGCGGGGCTTCAATGGTGCAATACACGTCGCGGATTGTGTACTCGATGGCTCGCGAGGGGAATATGCCTCTGGTGTTGAGCCGGGTCACGGCCTCCAAGATTCCGCGCAATGCGGTGATCTGCGTCGTGCTGCTGGCGGGGCTCGGGTTGTTGTTCGGGCTGAACGATGGGGCCGTGGCCACGGTGATCGCGTTCGGCACAGGCGGGCTGTACGCCATGTTCGCCATGACGACCGGGGTCGGGCTCTATACTCGGCTCACGGGCCGCTGGAACCCGGCGCTGGGTGAGCTGAAGTTGGGTGTCTGGGGATTGGTGATCAATGCAACGGCCTTTATCTGGTCGGTGTTTGAATTCGTCAATATCGCCTGGCCGAGGACCTATGCCGTTTCGCCCGATGCACCCTGGTGGCAGTTGTGGGCCGTACCTCTGGTATTGGGCAGCATTTTAGCCGTCACCACGCTGTATGTTTTGACCGGCAAAGGCCGCAGGAACTAATGGAAGAATTATTCTCCTTCGCCGAATACTTCGTAGCGTGCACTCAGAAACGCACCTTGCTGCTGGGGCGCCCACTGGTATATTGT
>JACAFD010000065.1 GCA_013388555.1 Nitrospirota bacterium
CTGTTGAAGCAGGGGGATACCCAAACAGCACATGCGTTGCCACCCAAACTGGGTGAGGAAGTTTTTCAGTGGCTGCTTATAATTTTACCACGACCAAGGTCACGTCATCCTCCAATTCGGATCCTCCTAAAAACTGCCTAAGCTGTCTAATCATGGAGTCGCCGATCTCCTGTGCTGAACCCCCGGCGTGGCGGCGCAGAAGCCTGTACATGCGATCTTTGCCGAACATCTCGCCGGCGGCATTGCGGGCCTCCCAGATGCCGTCGGTCCCGATCACCAGGACCTGCCCGTCGATGAGGCCGTTTTTTGACTGGGCGGTATAGGATTGGTCCGCATCGACGCCCAGTGCCACTCCCGGCCCGGATAGATTCTCAATGCGGTCGGTCACCGGATGGTAGAGAATAGCTGCTTCGTGACCGGCGCGTACCCAGCGCAGCTGCCGAGTCTCGGCGTTGATCTCCATGAAAAACAGCGTGATGAACCGTCCGGTATCCTTCATCTCCAGGGAAATCACTTGATTTACGTCGCCAATAACTTTTTCAATGGGCCCCGGCCGCAGTGAACGGCTGCGCAACAGCGCCCGGCTGCTGGCCATCAGGAGGGCGGCGGCCATGCCGTGGTCGCACACATCGGCCACGACGATCCGCACCGTGCCGGGACCTTGCGGCCCCTCCAGGTAATCGTAGTAGTCTCCGCCAATGGCATTGCAGTATATGCTGACGCCGGCGATGTCCAAGTGTTTCACACGGGGCGGGGCCGCCGGAAGCAGGTTGCGTTGTACCTCTTCGGCCACCAGCAGCGCTTGCTTCATTTGGGCCCTTTCCACCAGATCCTCCTGCATGCGGTTGAACGCCGTCGCCAGCTCCGCGAACTCGTCCCGGTTTCTGACGGTGACCTGCTGTTTAAAATCTCCTTGGGATACCCTCCGGAAAGCGGACTGGAGGATGTAGATGGGCTGTGATATCCCCCGTGATAGAATGAAGCTCACCACGCAACCAATGAACACACCCCCGATGCCGAGCTCCAGAAGCCAGCGCCACATCCGGTTCCAAAATTCAAGCTGCTGGTCCAGGGAGCGCGCGACTATATAGCCAGGGGAGACTTCCTGGTGCGTACCGACCTTGATGACGATGAATCGCTCCAGACCGGCCGGCAGCATGGAGGGCCAGTCGCTGGGAAGGGCCGATAGTTGGCTCCAAGCAATCGAGGAATCCTCTTTGCCCAGCTGCGGGGTGAAAGGCGGGCCAGTGGAGAGCATTACGCCAGTGGTGTCAAAAAATGCAATCTCCGCATGGCTGAGTTCACGAATGGCATTAAGGTCTTGAATCGACCACGGCATCCCCACCACCACCGCGCCGATCAGTTCTTGAACGTAGATACCCATGCGGACCGGGATCGCCGCGATTTGAAAAAATGTGTCTTCGTGGGGGATGAAGCCGAACGCCGGGCGGCCGCCGAGTGACGGATGAGCATGGGTTTGAGCGCCTCGGCATTTGTACTGATGGCCCTGATCGATGCGTCCGTATTCAGAACAGCCAACAGCTTCAAGTGGGAGTTGCGGGGTAAAACGACTGAATCTAGAATGTCATCTCGGGTGACCCGGTCCATGCCCTTGTCAGTCAAAATTGTGCGGATGAGATAGTCGCTCGCGATAGCCACCGCCAGCTCTTCCAGGCGCAGCCGGTGCTCCTCCATCAAACGTGCAACCGACGTGCAGGTGTCGACCATCTCACTTTCGATTGTGGTCACCACGTATTGTTTTGTCAGCGACCCGATCAGGAAGAAAGCCACCGCCACTATACCAATGATAATGACCGAAAAGCTCAGAGCGAGCTTGTATTTGAATGAAAGCTTTCGCAGTGACATTTCAGTAGCTTTTGCTGTCGGGTTGCTTATGGTTCCGAAAGCCGTACACGATTAAAGTACTTGACACGTATGAGTCCTGTTTCTGATCGATCAGATCCAAAGCATATGGGGAGGCTTACGGTTGAGGCCGCCCCCATGAATGATAAGGCAGCCGCGAATGCAGCCGCCTCCGCAAGCGAAAAGCATTGACTTGAGATGCTGATTTATGATCTTGGTCATCTCAAACATCGATACCTTTGCCTTGCCGAAAATCTCTCTCAGTTTCTCGTCGGCATTTATCATCCGCTTGTTGATTTCGTCCTGTAGCTTGTCCTTCTTAATGTAATCCCAGACTTTCTTCACCACCTCGGTACGTGGCAGTGGAATGGCACCCACCACGGCGGCCAGCAGAGAGCTCGGTGTCATCGGCTTCATGAAGGCAGCATTGGGAGTGCGCTTCACCTTAGGCTTGGCAGCTTTCTTGGGAGCGGCTTTCTTGATCGAAGCCCCAGCCTTCTTCACAGCGGGCTTCTTCACGGTTGATTTCTTGGTGGCGGGTTTCTTTGCAGCAGATTTCTTCGTTGTGGCCATTCTTAGATCTCCTCTTTTGTAGTCGCTCTTTAAATACTTCCGGAAAGACCCCTCTAAATACGATATCACAAAATCGGCTTCTCGTGGATAAGTCGGATGGAACTCTCAGATATCCAACAAATTAATATCATTACAGATTAGTTCCGCGTATCTTAGTCCTACCTCCGACGGATTGTTCTTGTCAAACCGCGACTGGAAGTTGGCAAACCCTTCTCGCTGGTGGTAGAGGCCGTCTACCCTACGTCTTAAAAGGTGTCTTTAAGGCAGTGTCAGCCGCATCCTGTCACGTGTTGTATTGCGGACCTCTGTCGGTCGAGTAGAATATGAGAAAGTCACTGCCCTCTTCAATTCTTTACGGTAATATCAACCTTATTCTGCCTTGCAATAGCGTGCTCCGTATCGCCCTCCTTAACGAACACATGCATGAGTCCCAAAATCTCATACTCACCATTTTCCAAATGAGTTGTGTCCCACGACACGGGGAAGTTGTCTTCTATTGCTTCTGACTCCCCGATCTTGATCCATGTGTCTTCACCCTTCTTCTTGA
>JACAFD010000073.1 GCA_013388555.1 Nitrospirota bacterium
CGTCCGGACCGGTGCAATGCCAATCGACGAATCGCCCCTGTTATCAGATACGTGCCGACGATGGACAGAATCCCGACTGTGTGGAGCAGGTTGGTCCTCGCCAGGCCCACGGCATCGACAACATACAGAGAATTGACGCGTTCAATGGTATCGGGGTTGCCGAACAAGTGAACCGTCTGACCGAGACCATAGTACAGACTTGACGCCAGGAGAAACCACACAAAGGGATTCCACAGGGCCATGGGCGACCGGCTCACCATATGCCATCCGAGCAGCAGATTCGCCGCCGACAGGGACAATGGGACGAGAAAATTAACAACCTTGATGTCACCGAGCGACAAGGCATATGTGAGGACTATCTGCAGGACGGCGAGGAGTAAACAAAATCCCAGGTATGCTTGGACGGCCCTGACGGGCACATCCGACGAAGGGGTCTTCATTCCAGGTGTCATCGTACGGGCTCCGGCCGCTGCACTGTGTCCAGGATCCGCTTCAACAAATCTCTGCTCGAATATCCGCTTCGTTCGCATCTCGCACGTCCTGCTGCGGCGATTCGATTCCGTGCATCCTCATGGCGAAGGTAAAAACGAGTCTTGTCCAGCATTTCTTCATCGGAGGAAAAAAAATCCGCCTCCTTGCCCTCGTCGAACAGTTGCTGATGCAGCGCTGTACGCTCCGCCAAAAGAAATGTCCCCATAGCCGGAATTTCGAAGGTGCGGGTGGTCGAGGTCTCTGGAATATGCTTCCCCAGTAACCCCAAGCCGATCTTCGCGCAGGCCAGCGCAACCGGATAGCTCTCACCCCATAGTCCCCTGCCAACGATTCGCCGGGCCCAGGGATTCTTCTCAGCATATCGGGGCCATGCATCACCCCATACCCGTAACCCAATGTTCAGCGAGGAGATGGCCTTGAGTCTCTCAGCATAGTGAGGTTGCTGATGCCCCACGAAACAGACGTCGGAACCAAATGCTGCCAGTTCAGAGCCTCCGACCTTTCGCGGGAAAAACCGGCTGTCATACCCCTGATAAGTCAGCATCACCCGCGTGGCTCCGGCTCGTTTGTAGGCATCGACTTCCCACTCTTTGGTGGTGACCACGGCATCGTACAGCGGAATGGAAGACATGAAATGCCTCGATCGTTGGGAAACGATTTGTGAGTCGAGTGTGTAGTGGATAGCCTGTGCGCCCGTCACCTTTTTCAGATGCTGCAGAGTCTCCGGGTAAATCCATACGCCCTTGTCCACCCAAATGTGGGTGACACCTTGAAGACCACCAACTTCCCGCCTGAGCGCCCGGTTCATCCTGCTGACAACGGGTCCTGCATTGAATCGACATGCGATGGATTGAAGGACGCGCGGTACGCTGCCGGCGAAAGGCGTGACATCAAAGGGAACCGTGGAATGTCCGAGCCTGTTCAATACCTTCATCCGCTCACGCGCGGTTCCCCCCTCCCACAACTGGCCGATGTACAGAATTGGCATGGACTTATTGCTTCACTCCTGACATCAAAAAGACACGAGTCCACACACCTGCGCCTGTAGTTCCGGTTTCAGCCAGGTTCCAGATCCCAAGACCGGCTCGTATCAACTGCCAGATCAAATATCGTACGGATGACGCAATACTGTTACCGAAAGGAACTGGGCTCACCTCCCGGGGTTCAATATGGGAAAACCCGACCAGTCGCATCAGTCTGGACAACGAATTGGGACTAAAGCAGATCTCATGGGTGAAGTCGTTGTAGCGATGCATGGTTCCCCAGGGACTATCCGCATTGGGCGTTTGAAGTATCAGGCGCCCGCCAGGCCGCAAGGCACCGTGACAACCGTCCAGGAATCGAAGCGCTTCATCCTTGTGGAAATGCTCGATGATGTCATAGCCGGTAATGAGGTCATAGGAGTCGGGATGGGATTCCAAATGATCCAGCACACTTTCGTGCCTTACATCGGGCGTCACCTGGCTGGCCAGCGCCACTTGATCCGGGCTGATATCGACCCCCGTCAAATTCTTGTACCCTCGTTCCGAAAAAAAGAAGAGAAGCCTGCCAGCTCCGCATGCGAGATCAAGAATGCGGGACTCTTTCTTCGGAGGGATCCATCCTCTCAGCTGGTAGACGGTGGCCCGTCCCCAACGCACGGCTCCCTCGCGATCGAACTGCTCGCCGGCGTCTTGAAATTCATGCCCGTAATTGGCATAGAGCCGGTCCCGATAGGTCATCTTAGTCAAATCCACGCTAGGCATGAGTCACTTCCCTCTCCTGGACCTCATTGCGCGGCAAGGCATACGCCGGCGACCTCTCCTCGAATAGGGGCAAGTCAGGCGGCCAGGCCACCGCGCGGTCATGATCTGGCAGGTGGAACTCCGGCTGGCCGAGCAGATCGGCAGTTGCTGTGAGCACATCGAGAAAGCTGCTTCCGACCGGCCTCCGCAAGACGGCCTCCATCGGTTCCTGCTTCAGTGAAAGCTTGCCGATCTCGGCACCGGCAGCTCTGGTCGAATACCTGGCCTTCAATCGGGAATGCCATTCTGACGGCAACAGCGCCATGAGTCGGGAGCCGGCCTTTCTTGCCAGTGGATTGGATGCCGCGGCCATCAGCCCTTGCCTGGCAGAGCGAGAGAACAGATCTTTGACCGTCGTGCCGGTTGATTCTTCACACGCGGTGAACGTCGGCGTGATGCCCAACACCCGTCCCTCGTATTCGAACACTTCTTTCCACGTCCATTGCGGCCGGTTCATCAAGTCGTACGTTCCAGGGGCGACCGTCCCGGCGGCGACCTTCAGGATGGCATCCAGGATGGAAGCGACATAGACCGTATTCGATGCCCGCTCAAGATCAGGAACAGGAATCGGCCCCTGCGCGATCCGCTGCCTGATCTCCCGCGTGATTCCCTGAAGCTCGCCACAGACATGGCCGAGGCGAAAAATAAACGTCTCGCGCCCGTACTTAGCTCCTGCTGTCCGGGCCACATTCTCGCAACGGTACTTTTCCCGGCCATACAAATTTCGAAAGACGATCCGCTGATTCACCTGTGCATCGCCGTACACCGACATCGTGCTGAAATAAATATGTATGCCCTCCTGTTTTCCAAACTGACCGACATGACGGATGAGCCTGTCGTGAATTGCCATGGATTCGCGATAGTTCTGCTCCAATCCGACAAGCGCCAGATTGGCGACGATGTCGCAGTCGCCGATCAGACCGGGAACCTGCCCCGCATCGACGACATCTCCATGGCGGCAAGCCATTCCCTGGGATCGAAGGAACGCAGAACCCATGCGACTCCGGCAGACCGGCACCACGTCGATCTTCTCTTGTCGGGCCAGAAGGAGACACAGCTCGGCACCGACTTGCCCGTTCGCGCCGAGAACTGCAATGCGCATTACCGCCCTCCTCCCACCCGATAGACCTCATCGACGAGACGCGTCGTGAGCAACGAGCTCGCGGCGGACAATTCTCCCTGCCGCCGTTCTTGACAGGCATCCACCACATCCTGCCATTCAAGATAGAATGCCTGATAATTGGAGCGGGCGCCCGCAATATCCAGGGACAACCCGGTCCATCCCTGTTTCTGTCGAAGCGAAGCCACTTCTACACCCTCATCGGGCCTGATGCCCGCTCGCACGCTGGCATGATCGAACTCGAAGACCATCCGGTTGGTTTGTTCCGAGAGCCAACTGACTGAGAATTGAACAAGGCATTCGGATTCGAGATGCTCACTCTCCGACAACATCACTTCGCTCACGACCTGACGGTCTGTCTCGTGGTCCCACTCAATCTCCGACGTCTGAACCTGGAAATGCGCCGCCCCCGTGATCCACAGGATCACATCAAGCCCGTGGCAGCCCAGATCCCTCAACACCCCGCCGCCCTTTCTATAACTCATGTCGAGGGTTTTGGAGGCGCCCGCCGATTTTGCCACGCGCCCTCCTTCGGAGTACCGCACGCTTCGCAGTCGTCCGAACCATTGCTCGCGGACCATGCGCCGCAGCGCGCGGACGGTTGCGTAGGTCCGCCGCATGTACCCGCAGTGGATCCGGCTGTTTGCGCAGAGACTCAGATAGTCGTGATGGTCGGCCGTTGAAAGCGCAAACGGTTTTTCCGTGAGAACGGCGTTGCCCAGTGCGCCGAAGTATTCCAGATAGGGCCGGCGTGCATAGACCGGAGTCGCCACCAGCGCGATGTCGCAGGGCGGCAACAGGATGTCGCCGTCGAGCACGATCTGACGAGCGACCCCAAAGGCCCCGCCAAGGTTGCGTACCCTTTGCACGTCCCGATCCGCAATCCACCCGACCCGCACCGCCCCGTAATTCTTGAGGACCGGCAGATGAACCAGCCTGGTGATTTCTCCCGCCCCGACAATGCCGATCTGTATTTGAGTCATGGCGAGTCGTTCCCGATTAGACCGCAGCCGCCGCCGGTTGTTCGCGCCGGGATCGCACCGACCGCCGAGCAAGATACACTGACGCCAGCAATTGGACACCGCAATAAATAGGTACGGCGATAGCCGCTCCATACAGGCCGTACATCTTGATGAACAGAAAACCTATGGCGAGCGCCAACACAGCCCGCCCCGCTTCCGTTGCGGTTACTAGGTGAGGCGCGTCGTGGGCTAAACACACACGCACCGCAATATGGTAGAGAGCGAATAAGACGTATCCCCCTGCAATCCACGGCATGAGGTAAGACGCTTCTCTGAAAGCAGGACCAAGCAGAAGCTTGGCCAACTCATGGTGGAACAGCGAGAACAGGACACAGAGAGCCGTTCCCGAGCAGAACACGATCGCAAACCACAGGACGAGGTGTTTTCGGCTTTCCTGCAGGTCCTTTCGCATGACCGCCGAATAGTACACCGGCCGAATCGACGTCTCCGCGATGGACGAAAGCATCAGGATGGGCCGGCTCGCGAGACCATAGACCGCGGCATACATGCCCACACTTTGGACCGAGAGCAGACCGCCGATCATGTAACGATCCGCCATGCCGGAGAGCCATCCGAGCAGCCCCAGAGGGGTAAGCGGCCTGGCGTAACTTTGAAATGTGCGCAGAAGATTTCCTTCATCAACGTGACAGACGTGAGTTCCACCTGGCGCAGGGCCGGCTGTATACCGCATGACGCCGTAGATCCCCACTGTGACGGCAATGAAGCTGCTCAGGACGATTTCGGGATGTATGCCCAGCCAGGAAGTCGCCGCATACGCGAGCAACGGCCTGCCCCAGGACTCTGCAATCTGCCAGGCTCCATAGCGATGATGCTGCCTTGACGCATTCATGATGGTTGTACGGACCATTTGCATTCCGTCTGCTGCCATCAGGACGAGCAACAACAGGGCCACGGGAATGCTGATCCAGCCGGCTGCCACAGCGAGAATCCCGAGCGGGATTGACACCGGCAGCGCGAACCAGACATTTTTCAGAATGGCCTGTACGGCTGTTCGCTCGACCGGGGAGCTGCTGCCGAGGTGCGCATATTCAGCGTGATATCGAAGGAGCGCCTGCATCGTCGGATGAACCACGATGGAGGTCACTAAGGTGGACACTCCTAGGATCAGCGCAATCTCTCCGAATACCGCAGGCGTGAGAACCTCGGTCAGCAGGCGCACGCCGATAATCTGGCCCAGGGCGGCAACGATCTGAGAAACTCCCACCGGCAGCAAATCCGACCGCGCCCAATCACCTATCTTGAGCTTCGACTGGAAACCAGCCACGCTGTTCATGGGCGCACGGCTTCCACATAGAGCGTCATGGCCCTGCGCCAGGGATCCTTTCGATCCATCCCTTTGAACACCTCCGCGTCCGTGCTGCCCGGACTCATTCGCCGGACGCCGGTGAAGCCGGCTTCCTCCAGTATCTGTCGCATGGTCTCGAAGTCGTAGACGAAATAGTGCCCGTGGCCGTGTGCGATCTCATTTAACATCACCATCGGCGACTTGCCTTGGCAGGCCTGTTCATACAGCGCTTCGGCAGCGCCCCGCTTTGAGGCGACGTACTGCTCCACAAAATATTCCCCGTCGGGCACACCGATGCGAACCTGTCCCTCCGGCTCAAGAACCCGGTAGATCTCGCGCAAAACGTGTCCTCGCACGGTTTCGAAAGGCAGATGCTCCAGAAAATGCTCTGAGAACAATGCTGATGCGGATCCGTCAGCCAAAGGCCACCTTCGTCTCATATCGAGCATGAGGATCTCCGTACCCTGGACCGGGGTCGGCGGATAGCAATCCATATTGATCCATCCAGGGAGGAGCGCCTGCCCGCAGCCAAGATGAAGCCGGAGATGCCTGCGTCCGGCTAGCCGATTTATTTCAAGACTATACGATCTGCTCAGCGCGCAACGGCTGCGCAAAAGCATCATGTCTCCTTCATAGCGAAGCCTCGACGCAACATCACGGTTCAGCCCCAGCCGGTCCCACCATTTGCGCAGCCGCGAACGCCAGCTCTGCGGCAGCCGGGCATAAGGAGACCAGGATGCTTTGACTTGATGTAAGCCTTCTGCTGTAGCTTTCTCGTTCATGTGGTTTTTACCAGTGCGAGATTTAACTCGGCACGAAACGCGGCAGCACCTGCATGATCTCGGCGGTCATGTCCTCCAAGGCCACATCAGCGGCCGGCATGTCGGTAACAGAGTCTACCCTCATGATCAGGCGTACCAATGCCCCGTCTACTCTTCCCTCCGTGAGGGAATCCCACAAGAGGAGCGGTTTCACCGAGTTTTGGCTTGCGATGATCCTCCCCTTGTGCTGGAACCAGTAATAGACCACGTGTTTTTTTCCCTCGATAGTCGCCACGAGACGATTGATGCGGAGCGGCTGGCGAGCGGGTTCTTGTCCGTTGAGCAGCTCCTTGACGCCTTCCTCTTCAATGATCCAACCGTTGCCGGGCAGGCAGACCGCGGGGTTATGGGTGTATGAATCTTCGTAGAGCGATGGGAAATAGGGAACAAAGACATTCACAATCCCGCGACCTGGTTTGGCATAGTTTGCCAGGAGATAGTCGCTCCAAGGCAGTGCATTTCGATAGACGGCGTCCATCCCTTGATGCTCCCC
>JACAFD010000032.1 GCA_013388555.1 Nitrospirota bacterium
ACACAAGGACTATCCCTGCAAGGAGTAATCTCGGTTTACACACACAACACCGTGAGAACGCATTCATGTGGAACTGACGCTCAAGTGGTACAGGATGCTCAAAAAGGCCGTTCAGCAAGGCCGCAGCGAGCGACCAAAGATAGGTCATCCAAGCTCGCTTGTTTACGGTATCCAAAGGATGACCCGGATGAGTCCCCCACTGCGCGCGTCCAACGAGGGCCTTCCGAGGCCGCGCGTTGCGCGAGCACAGGGGACTCACCGGGCCATCCCCCTCCTGCTGGCGGACTTTGTCAACAGCCTGCTACAGCCAATTATTGAGCAACAGGAACGCCGCCCAATAGGCAGGATGATTGTACTCAGGGTTTTCGAGAAATTTGATTTGTGCACGCTGGAGAGCCACCGCTGTAGAAGCGACGGAATCGTTATGCAATTGTTGATAAAACTCGGTGACCAGCTGGGAAGAAGCCTGGTCATCGAGGAACCACAGCGACGCCAACGCGCTCCGCGCCCCTGCCTTGATTGCTACACCGGCCAAACCGAGCGCGGCCCGGTCGTCACCCGCAGCGGTCTCGCAGGCACTCAGGGTGATCAGGGCCAACGGTTCTTCTCGAAAACGCAGCATGCCCACGTACCCTTCCAGCTTGTCCATCGTCATTTTCCCATCGTAGGCCAGCAGGAACGTTTCGTTGCTGTCGCTCTGGAATTGCCCATGAGACGCGATATGCATGACCGAGTAGGGATTCGCTTTCAGTTCTTCTCCCACCCGCGACATCATAAATTCTTTGTTCAGAAGGCTGGTGCCGCCAAACAATCCATGAATGGTCTCCAGTTCACGTGCGACATGGGGCAGCGGTGGAAAATCCTGCACAGCCTCGGTGATACCCACGGAGAGAAGTTTGATACTCTTGCGGTCCAGGGGGCGAGGATCCGTCAGCGTGACGCCGGGTGTGGTCGCCACAGCATATTTCTTGATGAGAAATTGTGTGCCGTCATGCAGCGCGGCCAATGGGATAGTCCGAAGCGCGCCGTCCGGCACAATCACCAACGTATCGATCCCTGCCCCTGTCCACAGCGGTTCGATCGGCTGGATCAGCCACCCGTACAGGGTCTTGGCATGGGCAAGATATTGCCGGGTACTACGTTTCTCCAGGAAGGTTCGAAATGCGCGAATTTCCTCCGTCAAGGCCTCAGCACCGACTGGAACGGTCTTTCTCACCATACCCGAAGGCAGACTCACCAGAATTTCTAAACGATCCTGCAGCATGATGGGATAAATCACGGCCGCACTCTTTGAAACCAGCTCCAGACCCGTGGCGTGGGAGCGCGCGGCTTGTACGCAATCGTCCTGAAAGTAATCTTGCAGCTCCGCCACTTTGAACAGTTCAACCGTATCGCGCGCTTCGCGTAATACGGCCTCACGTTTCTGTGGGTCGTCATCCCGATCAGCACCCCGAAGCAGAAGATCGGCCAGCTCAAAGTACACGGCTCCAACCGTCTCACGAAAGGAAGCGCCCGCCTGCTCTTCGGTGGTCATTGCGGAGACTTCCGGACGGATGGACTGAACCGCAATAATCGCCTGTCGATACGCGTCAATCGCCTCTTTAGGCCGCCCGAGCGCTTTCATCAACCGGCCCGCCTGCCATTGCCATCGGTAGAGTGCCTCAGGCGCCGCCGCCTGCCGGCCCATCAGAATCGCATGTTGCGTCACATTAAGCGCTTCCGTATCCCGATGCTCATCCTCATACAACTTCCCCAGATACCCCCAGGCAAAGGAGGAGGCCCGACGGTCGCCAAGTTGATCAGCGATTCTAGCCGCATCATGAAGCGCCTGAAACGATGCGAGCGTCAGGTCTGTATTCAACTCAACCAGGAAGGCGCGCAACTTGGCATAGGTCAGCCCAACCGTGATCAATGCGCTGATCTGTTCGTGCGAGGGATCAAGTCCGCGCAAGACGCCGGAGGCCTGGTCGAGCTTCGTCTTACTTTCGCGATACTGTTTGGAGGACAACAACGCGCGAGCGGCATTGACCTGGCTCGTGGCTGCCAGAAGCTTCGCCGGAACTGCCTGGGCCGTTTGGAAACTTTCGTTGTAGGCAGCCAGCGCCGCGGTAAACTTTCCCTGCGAAGCGGCGAGATTCCCCAGATCGTTCAGGATGGCGGCAGTCAATGCAGCCTGGGGAAGCGTCCTAGCCAGCCTGAGGGATTCTTGCAGCGACTGCTCAGCCTCCGCATACTGACCGCCGGCCTGATACAGGTTGCCGGTCCTCCACAGAATCCGTATCGACAAGAGAGCATTGTCGGTGCCCGCTGCGAGACCCTTGGCTTGATCAAGCCGAATCGCCGCAGTCTGATATCGGCCAAGCGACTGATAGGCCTCGGACAGCCGGATCAACGCGTCGATTTGCTCCGCGCGCGCCGCGGACCGCTCATAGGCCGCCGCCGCACTCGTCCAGCGCTCGACCGCCTGCTCGAAATCACCATGCTGATACGCCTGGCTGCCGTCCTTCATGAGTTGATCGACCGGAGATCCCTCCCGCGCATGGATGTCAGCGGCCAATCCAACACAGAGGCACAAAGAAACGCTCAAAAAAATAGTGCGTGTCATGACGGTACTCCTTGCCACGTACCGTGGCGCGTGACGTGCGAGACTCGCGAGAAAAGCGCGACAGGTGAGGCAGCCTGAAGGCCGAAGTGTTCAGAACTTCGAACCCCGACCTTCTGCCTTTTCACTGTGCCTGTCTCACCCATTCCCCCAGTCTTTTTCTGCTCTCGCGTGCACCAAGATATTCCCGCAGGATGTTCAAAAGGCCGTTCAGCACCGCCACAGAGGGGGGAGCCTGTCCACCTTTCCCGCTCGTCTCGCTCGTCGCGCCTTTCTCGCACATTAAAACGCCTGGACCACCAACTGCATATGCACACCATAATCCTGCAGGTTGGTGTGGCGCGCCTGAGTAGGAGGATTCAGACGCTGCCCCCAGTACAACTCAAACCGGCTCCCCCGCCAGAAATTCCAGATCGTTCCAACTCCCACGCTCGCCAACCACTCAGGAGAAGGGGTCGCTTCAAGATTGACTACATCGCTATTCCAAGCCCGGCCATAATCGAAAAACGGCACCAGATACACAAGTTCTTCTCCGACCGCCGTTGTGTACACGGGAATACGAGTCTCAAGGGATCCCAGAAAGACATTGTCCCCCAGCTGGCTGAACTCCCGATAACCTCTCACGCTGTACCGCCCGCCGACCGCCATCTGCTCCATAAGGAACAGGTGCTTGTTCGACAACTGCAGGTCGGCTCGCGCCAGCAGAGTGACGCGCGTGGGATTCAACCGCCTGACCAATTGCGTCTGGCCCAACCAGGAAAAAAATTCTCCGGTGGCCTGGTCGCGCCCACTGTTGACAGTCGCCCCCAGCACGGGCAGACCAAAGCTCATCCTGGACAGCGCCGAGATAACCTGATCCTGCGTGCGATGCACATACTCCTGCGCGAAGCGCAGCACCGACACCTGGGACAGTCCGTTGGTGGACCCACTCTGGAATTCAAACGGGTTTCCAAGTAGAGACGTCCTGAACGATTCCGAGTGGCCGCTCAACGACAAGGCGAATTCTTGAGATAGCGTGCGGAAGACAGGCTGCCGGAAGAAAAGTCCGATCGATTCGAACTTGCCTTCGATGTCCAGCGCCTTGACACTGCTGTCAATGACCGTGAAATCGGTCCGCCGGTAGTCGACGGCAAAGGTCGTGTCGTAGGGGGTGAACGGAATGACATAGTTCACGTTCAAGTTATCATTGATCCCGCTGCCATGCGCATTCACATCGGTGCCAAACGATTGCCCATACTGGACGCTGACCCTGTCCCCGAATCCGAACAGATTTTCATCCACGATCGTCCCCAACACCCGGTTGGAACCGACACTCGGCGCCGCGAAGTTGTTGTATTCAAGCCAGCCTTTAATCGGCCGGCGCTCAGCTACCCGGACGTTCAACACACTTTCCCCGCGAGTCTCGCCTGGCCGCAATTCAGCGTTGATCCGCTCGATACGCGGGTCCGTTTGAAACAGCTGCAACCGCTGCTGAAGCGCATTCACGTTGACCGGCGGACCGGCGTCACGCAGGATCCGGCTGGTGAAATAGCGAGACGAAAACCAGTAATTGCCCTCCACGTTAATCCGGCTCAATGTCCCTTCTATAACTTGAAGCCTGAGCAGTCCGTCCACGATCGCTTGATCCGGCACCAGGGTACCGGACGTGCTGTAGCCACGTCTCACGTACAGCAACGTCAAGGCCAGACGCATTGATTCGATGTCTTCCGACGTGATTTCTCGATTGAGGTACGGCTCCGTGACCTGGGCCAATTCTTGCACGGTGAAGACCGTGCTCCCCAGAACCCGGATCTCCCGGACATATACTTTCACCGTGGGCATGGGCCCGCGCCGTTCCGGAACGGGAGCCGGGGGCAGGATACTGGGCAGGGGCGGCTCGGGCTTCGGGAGTTCCTTGGGCAGCGGAGTGGGAAGAGGTAGGATTGGTGGTGGTGGAGGAACAGGGACAATCTGCGCCGACACTG
>JACAFD010000053.1 GCA_013388555.1 Nitrospirota bacterium
ACTGCCATCGAGTTAAGGCCGAGATCGTCACGAAGATGCTGTGTAATTAGTATTGTGGAGGGATCACGTTTCAGGTACTCACCCAAGGCGGTGCGGATTTTCAGCGATATGGTCGGATCAGTTGCCATGGATTGAGGCTCTCCGTACTTCGATCCCGGACCTTCTCCTCTTCAGCCTTTCGACCTTCGGCCTTCAGCCGTCGCCTGCTTGAATACCACAACGGCGTTGTTGCTGCCAAATCCAAAGGCATTCAGCAAGGCCACATTCACACGACGCTCTTGCGCTGATCGGGAGAGTCCTGCCAGTGCACAAGCCGGATCTGGGTCATCATAGTTGGCGGTTGGATGAATCGTGCCCGTGTGGAGGGCCAGCACCGAAGCGATCCCTCCGATGGCGCCGGCTGCCCCCAGTGTGTGGCCGATCAGCGACTTGGTAGCGCTGATGGCGATCTTGTCCGTACGCGACGTAAAGAGTTGTCGGATTGCCTTGGCTTCGACCGCATCGCCGATGGTTGTCGATGTAGCGTGAGCATTGATGTAATCCACCTGTGCCGGGGTCATGCCGGCATCCGCAAGGGCAAGCCGCATTGTGTGGGCCACCTCGATGCCATCTTCACGAGGGATCACCATGTGATAGGCTTCGCTGGTGGCGGCATAGCCGGCAATTTCCGCGTAGATTCTCGCTTTGCGCTTCTTGGCATGCGCGGCTGATTCCAGGATAAGTGCGCCGGCGCCTTCGCTCATGATAAAACCGTCTCGCAACAGATCGAAGGGTCGAGAGGCCTTCTCCGGGTGATCGTTGAATTTCGAGGAAACGGCACGCAGAGAGCAAAATCCTGCAAAGACGAGCGGGGTAATGCTGGCGTCGGCTCCCACAGTGATCACGACATCGGCACGGCCTTCACGGATGCAGTGGAGTGCTTGCCCGAGCGCATGGGCGCTGGAAGAGCAGGCGGTTGAGATGGTGAGGTTGGGGCCCTTGGCGCCGTGGGCCATGGCAAGAATGCCCGAGGCTGAATTGAGGGTGATGACCGGAATTAAGTTCGGATGAACGCGATGGGGCTTCTGCTGCTGGTAGAGCTGCGTGATCTCACGCTCGCCCATCATCATTCCACCCATCCCGGCCCCCACGATGACCCCGACGCGGTGGGGGTTCTCCTTTGCCATCTGAAGGCCCGAATCGGCTAAGGCTTCTTTCGCTGACACAAGTGCAAACTGGGCATATCGATCTACGCGTTCACCATGGGCTGAATCGAGAAATCGTTCGACCGCAAAGCCGCGCACTTGACCTGCGACTTTGGAGCGGTAGCTCTCCATAGGAAACGGGTCAAACGACGTAATGGCTGAGATGCCGGATTGGCCGGCTAGAGCGGCTTTCCAGAAGTCGCTGATCCCGATACCAATAGGAGAAACGACACCCAATCCTGTCACGACCACGCGCGAGCGCATTCTGTTGAAATCCTTTCGGTGAGCCCGCAAGCCCCTACTTACCGGAAGCGCCGATGGCAGTCAACCAGGGGCCACGCCAGTGGCCCCGCGAGACGGGCGGGATGAGCGAGAATGGCGAGACTGGTGAGGGGTAATGGGAATGTTCAATGATAAATGTTGAATTATCGGAACCGCCCTGAATCCGATGATTTTCGAACATTCAACAGATTCCCGAATGCCTTCAGCCTGTCGCGCTTTTCTCGCATGTCGCGCTCGCCGCGCGGCGTTAGTAGCGTACCTTGAAGATCAAATAGAGGCCAAAACTCAAGAAAAGAACATTCGCCATCCAGCCGGCGATCAAAGGCGTCAGGGCTCCACCACGGCCGAGTGCAATCGTAATGGAATGTGTCGTCCAGTAGCAGAAGCCGACGGCGAGTGCCAGCCCGATGCCTATCGCCATGCCTCCCCCTCTGGCGCCACTCCGCCGGAGACTTAGCGCAATACCGACCAGGACCATGATTACGGTGACGAACGGAAACGCGATTCGGCTGTAATAGTCTGTCTGAAGCCGAGCGGCCTGTGCGCCTTGCTGCGGCCGACGTCTGGAGTAGGCCCGGATATCGTGGAACGTCATTAATTCGGAGTCGCCAGCGAGCCACGTGGTGAAGTCATCAGGGATGAGAGTCATCACAATGGCTTGGCGGTCAAATACGGTAGTCGCTACGGTCCCGTCGGGAAAAAATTGTCGGCGCCGTCCTTGATACAGCGTCCATGTAGAGTCAGCATAGCGGGCTTCGTCGGCTTCGGTCATGTCAGCTAATTGGAAGTTAGGGCCGAACTGAAAGAGGCGCACGCCGCCCAAGAATTCCCCGCCGACGGAGACGCTCGTGACCTGCATCAGGCTGTCGGGTCCTACTCTTGTCCAGGGCTGCTTGAGTATCACGGCTGAGGCGGGTGACTTTTTCTCGATGCGTGTGGTCCGAATCTCTTCGGACTTGCCGGCAGCCAGCGGGATGACGGCGGAACTGAAGAGCAAGAGCACGAGGGTGATTCCTGTGGCAAAGAATATAAAGGGGGTGATGATCCATCGTAAACTGATACCGCAACTGCGCATGGCTGTAATTTCGTGGCTGCGGGTGAGCATTCCAAATGTGAGCAATGTGGCCATCAGAATGGCCAGCGGCGCAATTTGGTATGAAATCGCGGGAGTTTTGAGGAAAAAATATGTCAGGATGTCGAGCCAGTCGGCGTCATAGCGCAGGAAACGGCGTACTTTCTCGAAGAAGTCGATGACGAGGTAGATCGTCATCAACCCGCTAAAACACATCGTGAACATTTTTCCGTATTCGCGAAGGAGATAGCGGAAGAGAATGGTCATGGGGTTACTGGCGACTCATCTTGTAAAACCACACGATGGTGATGAAAAAGAAAATGCCGTTCGGTAGCCAGGCTCCGACAAAGGGCTGCAGATGCGCCGTCGTGACCAGAAATTCGCAGGCGACGTTGAGCACGTAGTAGATGATGATGACTGACACACCGACCGCAAAGCCACCGATTCGGCCGGATCGTTTTGACGCGATGCCCATCGGGACGCCTAACAGGCAAAATACCAGCGAGGCGGTCGGAAAGGCCAGATCTTTATAATACTCCATCAGCCGCCGGAGCGCGCCAGGATCGCGCCATTGGGATTGTGTAAGCTGGGCAATAATGGCGTCATACGACGGACGCTCTTCCGTGGCTGAATAGCCGCTTTGATTGAGCGAGAGTTTCAGATCGTAACTGGCGAAGGACGCTTGTTCATATTGATCTGCTTGGTTTGGTCGGCTATGGATGACTCCGTGGTGGAGCCGCAAGGCCACCTGATCGGTGGAGGCATCCATTAAGACCTCAAACTGCTGGGCTACGATGATGCGGGGATCATCTGCGTTTCGCTCATCGGAGACGAAGATACCAGTCGTGGCTTGTTTAGGATCGCCATCTGGGACATAGATCATCATCTTGGGGATGGGCTCGTTAAATGTTCCTCGTTCCAATGCCAGGACCAGCTGATCCCGCAGGAGGTTCAGCGCCACTTTCTTGAGGTTCAGGGAACTCCAGGGTTGCCCCCACTGCGCCAACCACAGGGTCAACCCGAACACAAGCAGAGCAAAGAGCAGCACGGGGCGAGCCAGGCGGGTGAGGCTCAAGCCCGCAGTCTGCATCGCCACTAGCTCCTTGTCGAAGGATAATCGTCCGAAGGCAGTGATCGAGGCAATGATCCCGGCGATCGGGAGGGTCAACACGAGGAACGAAGGCATCAGATGGGCAAACACTTGTAAGACCGCCAGGATTCCGACGCCTTTGGAGACCAACAGTTCTACTAAGCGCAGGAGTTCCCGTGTCAGCATGACAAAACAGAGCGCGCCGAGGCTGACACTAAAGGGAGAAAGGAGTTCGGTGAAGATATAGCGATCCAGCAGCGTTCGTAGAAACATTCGAAGAATCACGCTCCTCGCAGAATTAAATACTATAGGTGAGCAAGCAAGGCTTGTCTACCAAACTGTCAACTGTGCGGCCGGGGGTCCGGAGGCCAAAGAATGGCTTGACAACATTTGAAACCCCATGATACATGCTGCCGAGTTTGAACCGAGATGGGTTTGGTGAAGGATGTTGACGCTCCCAATGAACCCATCATGCCAACCGATGCCTCTTCTGTCTTTCTCTCTTCATCATGATGGGTGTCACCAGCCGGGGTTCGGGGCTGGCCACGTAACGAGTCATGGCCGTTAAGGAAAGGAGTATTTCCGTGAAGACAAAGGGTACCGTCAAATGGTTCAACGATCGCAAGGGATTTGGGTTCATTCGTCTTGAGGGCGGGGATGACGTCTTCGTACACTATTCGGCGTTGCAAGGAGAAGGATTCAAAACCTTAAAAGAGGGTGAAAGTGTTGAGTTTGAGGTCGTGCAAGGCGCGAAGGGGCCTCAGGCTTCGAACGTCCTGAAAATGGCCGCTACCGAGTCTTGACGGCTATATTCTCTGCGGAATTTATCAGAGGAAGGTCTGCCTTTCATGTCAGGGCGGACCTTCGTATTTCTGCTGAGTTACCCCTATCCAAACCCTCCAATTCGTTGACAATACCCATAGACACTGTTAGCGTTTGATCGTTGTGGAGGTCTGACTTGGCGATCGACCGCAGTACGGTATTGCATAGTGCACAACTCTTTGCGTCGCGGGGGCAATTCGACGCGGCTATCGGTGAATGGAAGAAGCTCTCCATCGAGTCGCCGGGCGATGGGAGTATCTTCAATTCAATCGGGGAGTTGCACCTCAAACGCCAAGCCACCGCCGATGCCGTAGCAGCCTTTGCACAGGCGGCCAATGCCTTCCGTGCCGAAGGGGCGACCCTCAAGGCGATCGCGACATACAAGAAGATCCTGAAGCTTGATCCTTCACGATACGATGTATTCAGGCATCTGGGAGATCTCAACGCTGAACGCGGGTTGCTGAGTAGCGCGGTCCAGGATTATCTCACGCTCGGGAAACACTACCTCAAATCGGGAAAAACCAAAGACGCCCTGGACATCTATAAGAAAATTGTCAGCCAGGATCCCTCAAACCTGGATGCTCAGCAGCGTGTGGCGGAATTATGCCTGCAAGAAAACATGCAGGAGGAAGCCACGAAAGTCTATTTGCAGTTGGGGCGTGAGCGGTCAGCCCAGCAGCGTTATGCTGAGGCAAAGGATGCCTATCAGGCCGTGTTGCGAATCGATCCTGCCAATAGTGAAGCGGCTCAGTTCATCGAGCATTTCACAAAAGCCGGTGGGGGCCCTAGTCCTGCAGCTAAGACGGGAGCCGGCTCCAGGGCGGAACCACCCAAAAATGCCGAGCCGCTCAATCTGCTGTCTGAAGCCACACGCCGCATCGACGCAAAACAGTTCGCCGGGGCGGAGGCCATGCTCAATCAAATGCTGACGAAAGAGCCGGGAAATCCCGACGTGTGTCAATTGCTCGCCAAATTGCATCTGCAACGCGGAGATCTTCAGGTGGCGCTTGGTGAATATCGCTACCTTGCAGGAGCGGCATTGCGGGCGCAGGACTATCAGAAGGCTGAGAAACTGATTACCGATTTTCTCGCGATCGAACCACAGTCGATTGCAATGCTTGAACTCTACGGAGAACTCTACGGGGAAAAAGGTGACACCGCCAACGCCGTGATCCAGTATGGAAAGGCGATTGAGCTGTTGCTGGAACATCCCGAACCGGGGATGCCGACGTTGCATGAGGAACTGTTTGAGAAGGTTACCGCGATGGCACCGGATAGCCCGACGGTGAAGAGGCTGACGGTTCTCATGCATGGTACTGCAGTGAGCGAACCGCTCGCTCCGGCTCGATCCGAGGACCCCGTGCTTTCTGTAGCTGCAACCCCATCCAACTCTGTTGAGAGGGACACATTTTCAACGGCCAATGCTGTTCCGGACGATTACCCCTGGAGTCTGCCCTCCAAGCTTGCCCCGCTACAGGACAGGCCGTCCTCAGTCGGCGAGCCGGAACCGGCGGCAAACCCATGGGAGCTATCGCCGTCAAGGGAGTCGGAATCGGCTACGCCTGGTAGTCGGTCTTTGTGGGATAATGTCGAGCCGGATCAGCTATGGGGGCCGTTACAGAAAGGGACAGGCTCAATGGCGCCTCCCCCGTCAGTTCCCTCGACCAGTGAGCAGTTTCAGGCCTATGTGAAGGCAGGACAGCAGGCTGAGGCTGAAAATTGGCTTAGTCAGTTGGTCACTGCGCAGCCGGATCATGCAGAGGCGCGTGAACTGTTCGGCTCCCTGCTCGAGGCCAAGGGTGATACAGCCGGTGCTGCCTTGCAATACTCGCGCGCCCTTGAATTGCTCCTGGATGACCCAAAGAATGAGAATCAGACTCGACAGGCGACTCTCTACGCGAAAGTCAAAGAATTAGCCCCGGCCAGCCCGTTGCTGGCCAAATGGGCAGCAACATTTTCGCCGAGCCAGCAGGCACTAGTGGTTGCCACTGAGCCGCAGTTACCTGCTTCGCCTGGAGCAGAGATTGACCCGGAGACTCACTACACGCTGGGAGTGGCCTACAAAAACATGGGGCTGTTGGACGAAGCAAGAGAAGAATTTTCTCTCTCGATGAAGAGCCACGACTTTTTCTTGGACTCCTGTCTCATGACTGCGGTCTGTTCGAAAGAGCAGGGAGAATGGCAGTCGGCGAGCCAGCAGTTCGAGGCGCTGCTGAAGGATCCTCAGTGCCAGGGGGCCAAGGGGCAAGCCATTCGCTATGAACTGGGCTTACTCTACGAAGCTCAAGAGCAGTGGGGTCGCGCTGCTGCAATCTACGAATCGATTCCGACCTTCCACGACGTGCCGCAACGGCTCGAATCGGTCCGCGCCCACAAGAGAGCTACAGAAGGGCCGATGCCCGCCTTTCGCTACAGAAACTAGCAGGGGTTAGGTTTATTTAGTTTGTTTGGTTGATTTGGTTCATCTGGTTAGTTTCGTTCAGCCAAAAACCAGATAAACAAAACAAACTAAAAAAAACCTGGCTAGTGAACCTGATTCGGGGCGGGGCGTCCGTCCAGCACCGCTTGAATATTCTTCAAACAGACCAGCCCCATCTGAACCCTTGCCTGTAGAGTGGCTGAGCCTAAATGGGGGAGCAGCACTGCCTGCTTCAACTGAGCGAGCCCTGGATGGAGGGCCGGCTCCTCTTCATAGACGTCGAGGCCTGCGCCGGCGATGATTCCTCTCTTGAGGGCTTCGACCAACGCGGCTTCATCGACGATCGGACCGCGCGCCGTATTGATGAGGAAGGCAGTGGGGCGCATCCAGCTCAGTTCGCGTGACCCGATCAGATGGTGGGTGGCTGGCGTCAATGGCACATGGATTGTCACGACATCGGCTTCTACAAGGAGATTCTGCAATGATCTGTATTCCCACTCACGGGGAAGTGATGAGACGGCCATAGCTCTGCCTGTGTGATAGAGCACCGGCATGCGAAACCCTACTGCTCGTTGGGCCACCGCTTGCCCGATCCGCCCCATGCCGATAATTCCGAGTGTCTTGTCGGACACCTCCGCTCCCAACAGTTGCGTGGGACTCCATCCGGTCCAGTGGCCGGATCGAACGAGAGCGTCGCCTTCGACAACGCGGCGCGCCGTTGCCAGGAGCAGGGCCCAGGTCAGATCCGCCGTGGCATCGGTCAAGACGTCCGGCGTATTAGTGACGATCAGACCACGCTGCTGCGCAGCGGCAAGATCGATGTTGTTGTATCCGACGGCATAGTTCGCCAGAATCTTCAACCGAGGGGCGACATGAATGGTTTCCGCGTCGACGCAATCGCCCAGGGTCACGATGGCGGCGTCCGCGTGACAGAGTCCCTCGCGAAGCGCTGACTGGGCAGGCACTGTCCCAAAAGGCTCTGCCACTAGCTGGAACTGCTGCCGCACAACAGCCATCACGGGGTCAGGGAGAAGGCGTGAAATATAGAGTGTGGGACGTGCGCCGGGCATAGGTGTGGCTCCTATTTTCATCGCATCTTAACAGGATACGAAAAAGCTCTGCCAGCCTGTCGTGTTCATCTGGTCTGTTCGGTCTGTCTGGTCTATCTGGTTAGCTTACTTCAACCAAACACACGAGACAGACCGTACAGACCAGATAGACCAGAAAAGCAGACTTGTGCTGGTCTCAGAGGTCCGTCTAGAATGATCGACAGCTTCAACTATGGTCGCACCAACTCTCATTCTGCCTGAACGTTCCCGCGCCATTGCTTCTGACCTTCGTGCCGCTCTTGGCGCTCACAAGGTAAAAGACGACTACTCGACACTCACGGCCTATGCGGTGGATGCGAGCATATATCGGATGACGCCAAAGGCCGTCGTGCTGGTCGAGTCCGAGGAGGACATTGCCGCTACGATACGGTACGCCGTGCTGCGAGGGATTCCATTGACACCGCGTGCCGCTGGGACGAATCTGACCGGTTCCGCCATCGGGTCCGGCATCATTCTGGATGTCTCACGCTTGAACCGGATTCTCGAAGTGAATCGGGAAGAGCAGTGGGCTCGGGTGCAGCCTGGAATCGTGCTCGCTGAATTAAACAAGCAATTGGGCTATCAGGGTCTGTTGTTCGGACCGGACCCTTCCAGCGGGGATATGTGCAAACTCGGGGGGATGTTGGCGAACAATTCATCCGGTCCCCACACGCTGCGATATGGCGCAGTCAAGGATAATGTGGGGGGCCTTCGTGTTTGTCTCCAGACCGGTGAATGGCTGGATGCCAGGGCCTATTGGCTCGACGACCCGACCTGTGCCGATCTGCTGAATGCACACGGGCCCCTACGGGAGTTGCACTCACTGGTCCACGACAATGCCGAGCTGATAGCGCAGAAACGCCCGATCGTCAGCAAGAATAGTTGTGGCTACAACCTGTTTGGCCTCGCCGATGGGTTTGCGCGAGGTTGCTTTGATCTCCCAAAACTCTTTGTCGGCAGCGAGGGCACGCTCGGTCTCTTCAGTGAGGCAACGCTTCGGTTGGTTGAAAAACCACGCACCACACTCACGGCGCTCATCCATTTCGACCGCTTGGAGGATGTAGGCGAGGCTGTGCCGAAGCTGCTGCAGTTGAATCCGAGTGCGTTGGAAGTAATGGATGCCAATACGCTCAACTTGATCGGGCGGGCGAAGCACGGCATCCCTGCAGCCGCGGCCGCCACTCTCTTGGTGGAGATGGATGAAGATGCAAGAGACATCGATCTCCGGGCCGAGGCCGAACGCATGTTGGAGATCTGCCGGCGGTTTCGCCTCACATCCGACCCCGTGTTTGCCTTCGAGCCTGAGC
>JACAFD010000090.1 GCA_013388555.1 Nitrospirota bacterium
ATCGCCCAAATCTCGTCTTCCGACAGGGTGTACTTGAACGTCGGCATGGTAGGCACGCCGAATTCGTCATCGCCGATCTCGTCGCCCCCTTCACCCGTATCTTTCATGTCACGGTAAATCGTCTCGAAGATGTCCTTGTCTTTGAGCGTGCTCATCTCTGCTTTATTCGTGAGATCCTTGGGCTTCGGATCCGGCATGGAAGACCAATTATACCCTTCGTTCTGTCGTCCACTCTCGCCGTGACAGTGCGCACAATAGTGGTTGTAGAGTTCATGCCCCTTCGCTTGCTGATCGTTGGCACAACCTCCGGCAACCAGGGCCCCGATGCCGATCAGCGCACTTACCACTCCCGATACGTATAGGGGAGCCGCCTTCATGCTCGATTCCCTTTCTTGAGATTTCGGATCAGAACAAACTGAAATCCGAGCGCCAGACCCACTGCGATAGCCGCATAGTAATAGCCGGTATAATTCGGTGGCGCCTCTGCACGGAAATTCCACCAGGAGGAGACCGCCTTTTGGGACCCCTTCTCCTTCACCGCGCCGCTGACGTCTTTCTTGCCATCCCAGACGGCGAAGGCAATATTGATAAACCCGCCCATTGGGATCTGCGTATCTTCTTCAAGATGTCCGGTCTCGAGCGGCCGTGTAAAGACCACTTTCCAAGTCCCGTTGGAATAGGCGCCTTTGGCTTTCACGTCCTGATGCTCTTGCGTCTTGAGCGTGCCGAAGCCCATGGCATTCATGTCGACGCCCTTCGCATCTTTGTTTCTCCAAAACCAGATATTGACCGGCCCGCCTTCCACCTGCAACATCGGCTGACCATGGGCAAAGTGGGCCTTCTTATCGCCCACCATGAACTCAATCGCCGCTGCATCGTCCGCATCTTCGGTCGGATCCGCATACTCCAAAAGAATGGCGACGTTCGTTCCGTCATGCAGGGCTCGCACGCTCAAATCCTTGACCGTGGCATCTAGAATGCGGTTCGGCCAATGGACTTGCGGCGACATCGGGAATTTCGCCTGGGGCGCGCTGTTCCAGACTGCCGCAGTCGGATCATCGGCCGGCAGTCCACCCTTCACCAACGGAGCACTCACTGCATTACTTTCCGATGCCGATTCCGGCTCCGCGCTGGCCGGGGCCTTTTCTTCGGCTAGGACGGGCTGCACAATCAGGAGGCCCATGGTAAGCCATACACCGACAACGATGTTCGGAACGATTCGACTCAGACCATGCTTCATAAATTTCATCTTTCTCCGTCTCCCACTGGGCGGGACTGATTGCCTTCTACTGCGCGCGCTATCCCAATCCCCATTTCATTTTTCAGGGTAGCCTGGTCGATCCTCGATTGCGCACGTCGAACGAGCACATTCCTATCGTGCGCGTTGCGCGAGCAAGGGAGACAACACATCTGCCCCGCTACTCCCAAGTCCTCGGTGATTGATGCGCTCCGTCGTACTCGCCCATGATGATCTTCCAAATCCATTCGTCCGGTAGTTCGACTTCCCAACGGGGCATCGCGGATTTCCAGGGCATCCCTTCGATCGGGAGGCCGACGCCGCCCTTCTTAATGCGCCAGAAGAGATAGCTTTCCTGGAGCATGGCGATCGTCGTGGGATCGGCGAAGTTGGCCGGGGGAGGATTGAAACCCCTGGCTGCCGGACCCTTGCCATCGAAGTTTCCTCCATGGCAGGGGGAACAATACGCAGCATAGAAGCCCTTCCCCTGTTGGATGGCGTCCGGTGTCTTGGCCACTGGATTGGATAAGCCTGCATATTCACCCGGCGGGGCAGGATGAATCGTCCGGTTTTCGCCTGGCGGCTGATCGCTGACCGCTGTGCTGTTATAAGTTTGCCAGCCGACGAGCAGTGGGAACAGGATCAGGACGCCATAGCGCAACGCCTGCATTCCGCCGAGACCATCTCCCGTCAAGAATCGCTCGATCGGGCCCCAGAAGGCATCCTTGGATTCTTTGCTCAGTGTGTAGAAGATCCCGATTCCTGAGATGGTCAGCATCATATACAGAATGATGACGCTGGACGGCAGCGGCGCAGAGCCAGGGATAATGGGCACAATAAACTTGCAGAAGAGATAGACGACCACCGTCACAATGACCGGCGTGACCAATGCACCCTTCATACGTTCCTCCTCAATGAACTTGCGCCACGGCTACCGGGACGGACTCGGCTGCCTTCTGCACCGGAACGGCCGGGGCCTGCTCCGGCGCCGCCAGCTCGGACACCGCAATGGAAATCGGCTCCCCGCTCATCTGCTGCAAGAATGCAATAACGGCGAGAATCTCATTCCTTGACAGTCCGATGGGATTCTTATTGATATAGGGCATGGTGGCCGGATACTCCTTGGCCATACCTTCAACGCGATAGTCTTGATAGATGTAGGCCTGCGGCTGGGTTAAGCTTTCATACAGAAACTCGCGGCTCAGCTTGGCTCCGATTCCCTTTAAATCCGGGCAGCGTGCCGATTCACTGGGACCAATGGTGTGACACAGGGCACACTGACCCTTGCTAAAAAAAACCTTTTGCCCAATGGCCGCCAAGTCGGTCGGCGTTTTGACCGTGGCAATGTCGAACTTCTCTTCAACCGGCGGCAGGGATGCCATTTGCGGAATCGACAATGACACGAGCGTGAAGAGGCCCAGTATGATCGTGACAAATCCGGTGACTCGGATGAACGTGCCTCGAATAAAAAGCAGGGCGAGAATGCCCAGCCCCATCACACCGAGACCAATCAACTGTAGTCGAACGATTTCACTCATATATCCCCTTTGGGCAGCAAGAAGTGCTTGGCCCTCAATACTGCATTGCCCTCACAATCCCACGTCCATGATTCACAACTTGCGGGCATTCGGTTCATCGAGCGCGTTCGATGCGCCTGCCATCGCCGGCAGACCCTGCGGCAGCCCCGCTTTGCTCGATACAGCCGGCGCCTTCGCCTTATCGCCCATGGTGGCAACCCAGAAGATAAATGCCACGATCATACAGAATAAGAATGTGCACAAGGCCATGATGCCTGAGGCATAGCCGAGCGCGGGGGAGTACGCATATTGCGATGTGTCGCGGAGCACACCATAGACATGCCAATGGACGCGCGAAGACGACCGCGCGTACCCCATCAGCGTCATCAGGAGGATGATCATGATGGCATTGAGCACAAGGGAATAGCCGGCCCGGGGAGGCATCACGCCCCAGTTCATTTCCGTCGTGACCTTGGCAGTCTTCAGCAGAATGCTCGTCAGCGGAGTGATCGTCAATAGGACTGCAAGCACGACCAATACCTGCGACGTGGAGAAATAATTGATGCGGATGATCGCAGGCACGAAATAGCCCCACACGCCGAGGACGATCACCGCAATTGCCGAGACGGCAAGGACGAGGCCCATGAAGGCTTTCGCGATCTTCGCCCAGCCCACCGTTTCCTGCTTGCCGGCCCGCCAATACATAATGAAGCTCATAAAGGTGACGAGGATCATGAGATTCGCGACGGTCATTTTGGCCGACATGACGCCGAAGACGCCTAGAAGCGGATGGTGGCTTCCCCCCATCTTTCTCGCTTCTTCCATGCTGGCCACGAGCGAGTGGGGTGTCATCCAGATGCCCAGGCAGACCAGTAGCGCGATCAGCATCGCTAACATTTGCTTCTTATATTTTATGTCGGATCCGGGAATGCGATAGGTCATCCCGATCCAGAAATAATAGTTCGATCCGAGAAAGAGCACGCCGATGAGCATGGCCTGCAGAATGAACAGCCACGACAGAAAGCCTCCCATGAGCGTGATGCCCATCTGCTGGTTGTACTGGTAGATTTCACGCATGAGCCAATAGCCGGCAAACGGGAGGGACAAGAGACCGAAGACGCCGATGAAATTCCCGACATAGCCCATCCAGTCATAGTGGCTGCGCTCTTCCGGGGTCTTGGCAGATAGATAACGGATCCCGGCATAGGCGCCGCAGATGTACCCTCCCAGTACCACGTTCGCGATGATGCGGTGAATGTTCACAGGCCACCAGGTCGGATTCCATGTCGCGGCCCAGGCCCGCGCAATATCAGACCCCTCGGCAAGCACGACCGGGCTGGACTGAAACGTCGCCCAGGAGTTCGGGATGATCATGATAAAGAACGCAAAGAAGTTGAGCATGAAGCCGAGAAAAATATGAAAGGTTTTCTTCCCGCCATCTTGCATCGTGTCCCAGCCATACCAATAGAGATACAGGGTCGCGGTTTCGAGCAGGAACAGGATGCAATAGACAATAAACGACGGGAAGAAAATATCGGTAAGATAGTTCATCAGCTTGGGGTAAAACGCGATCAGCAGGAATAATAAGATGCCGCCGAAGAGGGCGGTCGTAGAATAGGCGGAGGTCAGGAGCTTGGTAAACTCCTTGGCGAGTTTGTCGTACCGCTTTTCACCGCCCTTCCAGCCGACGATTTCGCATACCCAAGCAAACATCGGCACACCCAACACAAATCCCGCGAGCAGCAAATGGAGCTGCGCGATGACCCAGATCACGTTCCGGGCCCCGACGTAGGGAACATCACGGTACTCGGTCGGGGGCGGCGGTGCGGCGTCTGCCCCAAAGGCCAGCGCAGGAAGGCTAAGGAGGCCCGCGGCGATCGCGAGCATCGAAAGCGTGCCTCCATGATCCCTGCAGATCTGGAGAAGCCGCTGAATCCAACCACC
>JACAFD010000054.1 GCA_013388555.1 Nitrospirota bacterium
GAAAGCCGTATGGCAACGGAGATGGCCCGATTGATCGAACGTTATGGCGGCCGACCCTTCGTGGCTCCTGCCCTCCGGGAAATTCCCATGCAGGATAATGCTGCTGCATTGCGCTTCGGCGCCAGACTGATTGACGGGCAGGTCGATATTCTCATCCTCATGACTGGCATCGGCGCGACGACTCTCTTCGAAATTCTACGTTCGCACCACCCCATGCCATCGATCATGGAGAGGCTCAGTCAGACAACGATAGTCGCTCGTGGCCCGAAGCCGGTTGCAGCACTCAAGGCCCTTGGCATCATACCGACTCTCACTGTGCCGGAACCGAACACTTGGGCAGAGGTCGTCGCGACGCTTGACGAGCGCCGTCCCGTCAAGGGCCTCCGTGTCGTCGTGCAAGAATACGGCACGTCCAATCCGGAGCTCATGGAAGCTCTGAGCCAACGCGGCGCACAAGTCCTTCCCGTGCCCGTTTACCGTTGGGCGCTCCCGGAAAACACAGGTCCGTTGAAGCAGGTGCTCGGCAAGATTATTGAGGGGAGCGTTCAGGCGATGTTGGTTACCAACGCCGCGCAAATCGACCATGTCATGCAGCTACTCGAACAGGAAGGCATTACCACACAGTTCAAAGAAGCCTGCAGAAAGATAGTCGTTGCATCTATCGGCCCTACCGCGAGCGAACGCCTCCGCCACTATAATCTCCCTGTCGACTTCGAACCGTCTCACCCGAAAATGGGCATTTTGGTCAAAGAAATCTCCGAACAGATCCACTCTGTGCGCAACGCGAAAATCACGAAATGACTGTAATCCACCCATAGAGCGTTTCTGACATGGAACCCCGCAACCTCGAGGGGTTCCATGTCAGAAAATCCGACTCAAATATTCAGAAACTAAAAGAAGAGTTTGGCGCCGAAGAGAAAGCCGAAGGACGAGGCGTTCCAGTCGTTCACGCGCGTCCCGCCGATCGTGGCGTGACCGTCGTTTCGCTTATAGGCCATTTCCGTGTTCAGCGCAAACTGTTTTGTGAGCATGTAGTCGGCGCCCCAGCCGAGGCGCCAGGCGAAGTTGTTGCTGGGTGAAATGGTAGTTCCGACGTCTTCACCAAAGCTGTTGACGTTCACGCCAAAGCTCATGTTCGCGTAAGGAATGACCGGACCGAATTTGACTGGACGAACTTCCACCGTCGGCAGCACCGACACAGTATCCTGGTGACCGAAGTCAGTACCGGATCCCTCGGCGCTCATACTATGCCGTTCCCACTCCAGCATCATCCCGGCCAAGAGCCACTTGTTGAGGCTATACATCCCTTGGAAATTGACCAATGAGCCCACGTCAGTTGAGGTAAAATCGTTCAACGATTGGGTCAACGGGGCAAATCCTGCGCGCATACCGAGCACGACTTTGCCAGGCTCTATTCCGCCCTGTTCCATCTTCCATTCCTCTGCCTTTGCTTGGCTGGCTAGGACAAGCGCGCTTATCGCCATGAAACCTACCAACCCCCAACGAGCCATAGCGACACCCATATAATAAACCCTCCGTGATGGAATGATGTGAATAGGCACCAGACACGCGATTTCCACGCGTTAGCTAGGCAAGTTCGGTACCATGATTTCTCGTGAAGAGACTGAAGTCTGATGAACGGAATTGTTCAATCAATACTGAAGCTTAGTTCTCTCACGTTTGCTGAATCACTCATGGTCCAGTTCTATTTCAGGAATAATGACTCATTACCGACACAGTGCTGTATCTGCAGGCCTACAGAGGATAAGCCGTGTAAGGAAGGGGTGGGGGACAGAGATGGGGTAACGTGAGATGGACTCGAGGTCAAGTTACGGCGAGGGACTGACGCTGTCTCTTGGGAGACAGAAGAACTGCGACAAAGAAGAGCAGTGTCGCGAGCAGGACAATGGCAGGACCGGAAGGGATATCCCAGTAAGAAGAGATGAGTACTCCCCCCACTGAACAGAAGACTCCAATCATGATGGAATACCAGGTCAATGTCGAGAGGCTATGCGTCAGTTGGTAGGCGGTGGATGCTGGAATCAGGATCATCGCGAAGACCAGTATTCCGCCGACGGTCTTGAGTGATATCACCACTGTGAGCGCGACCAGGGTCAGCAAGAGGAAAAATACTCGCCGGGCTGGTACTCCTGACGCCTCTGCCATTTCTTGGTCGAATGCGATGAAGTAGAGCTCTTTAGAAAAGAGCACAATGGCCCCAATGACGATGATGCTTAATCCTGCAATCGTGAACAGTTCCTCGCTAGTCACTGCGAGCACGTTTCCGAAAAGGTAACCATAGACCTCGGCGTTATAGGTCTTCATCAGACCGATGAAGAGAATGGCCAGGGCCATAGTGGCGGTATAGAGAATGCCGATGGAGACATCCAGCTTCATCCGACCTTTTTCCTCTACCCAACCGGTGATCCAGACCGTGGCAAGGCCAAAGAGCAGAGCCATGAGCAGCGGCGGCCAGCCCATAAGATAACCAAGCGCGACCCCGGCAAACGCCGCATGTGCCGTTCCTGCTCCCATAAACGCCAGCCCTCGTAAGACGACAAAGACGCCGATCGTCGAGCACAGGGCACCAACCAAAGCCGCCGCCAGCAGCGAGCGTTGCATGAAATCGTATGTGAATAGTTCAAGCATCGTACGTTCTGATCAATGATGGTGGTGGTAGTCCTCAACGATGACGAGATCGTTCTCTGTAATAACAAGGTCTTTCCCATAGACCTGGCTGAGGATGTCCGGCTTCAGGACATCGGCAGGCGGCCCTGCGGCATAGAGGCGTGTCTTGAGAAGCACGAGCCGGTCTACCCGCGAACGGATCATGTTGATGTCATGGGTGATCAACAGAACAGTCAAGCCCAACTCTTCGTGCAGATGTTGCACTAACTCGACGACGTTGTGCTGTGTCGTGATATCCAGTCCGGTCGTCGGCTCATCGAGTAACAATATCTGTGGCTGCTGCGCTAACGCTCTAGCGATAAAGACGCGCTGCTGTTGTCCTCCAGAGAGGTGACCCAACGCTGTGTCCTTGTGCATATCCATTCCCACGTGGGCCAGCGATTCCATGGCGATCTCCCGATCTTTCCTCCCTGGACGTTTGAACAGGCCTAATGCCCCATACCGGCCCATTGTCACCGTTTCAAGCACCGTGACGGGAAAGTTCCGGTCCACGACTCCCTTCTGCGGGAGGTAGCCGATCTTGGCTCTATGGTGACAGCGTAGCTCATCGCAGGCACAATCAAAGATTCTCAGGTGGCCCTTCAGCGGGGCCATCAAGCCGAGAACTGCACGGCAGAGTGTCGTCTTTCCTGACCCGTTGGGTCCGATGACCCCTACAAACTCGCCGGATTGAATCTCGAGCGAAATATCTTCAAGTGCGGTCACCCCGGGGAATCCAAAGGTGGCATGATCGAAGTGAATGAAAGGAGGAGGCTGAATTGCCACGTCGGTAAGGGCTCCTATCAGGACAAGCCGCTGAAACCGGGGCCTAGCAACAGCTAGGCTGCCTCCAGCGCGTTGGCCAATTGGAGCACATTATAACGGAGCATGTCGAGATAGGTCTCTGTGTGCGGGAGCCCTCCCGGTAGAGTGGTGAGCACCACCACGCGTGCACCGGTTTCCTTGGCTAACAGTTCGGGAATCTTTTGGCTGAGCTGAACCTCCGAGACCACGACCTTGATCCGATTTTTTTTGATCATCGCGATGAGGTTGTGAAGATGAAGCGCCGACGGTTCGCTCCCGGACTGGGGTTGGATCGTCCCAACTACTTGGAGTCCGAATCGCCTCGCGAAGTACGGCCAGGCCGGGTGATGGGAGATGAATCGCCGATCGGAGAGCCGTTTGATTCGATCACTCAGGTCCCCTCGAAGCTGGTCCAATTTCCGCAGGTAGGAGGCCTGATTGGCTCGATATTCCGTCGCATGGGCCGGATCCGCCTGAATGAGCGCTTCCGTGATATGCCGCATCATGGTCGCCGCATTCTCGGGATCCATCCATACGTGGGGATTCCCTCGGTCATGCTTTTCGGCGGCATGAGCTGTACTGTCATGGTCCGGTCTGTCGCGAAGAAGCGCGATGCCCTTGGAGGTGGTGATGACCCGGAGTGAAGACGTGCCGGCATTCTTCACCAACGAGGAGACCCATATCTCAAGACCGATACCGACTTCGAACAGCAGCCGGGCTTTCCGGACCGCGACGAGATCGCTCGGTTTAGGAGAATAGGTATGTTCATTCTCGTAGCCGTTCAGCAGGGATGTGACCCGCACGTAGGGTCCGCCGACTTGTTCGGCCAGGTCCTTTAAGACCGGAATCGTGACCACGATATTGAGGGGTTCGGTAGGAGAGGCGGCAAGGACCGGCGGTGTAGCGAGCAGACCATGGCTAATGAGGATTGCTCCAAGGAGGCGCACCAATTGGAAACTTGGCATGGGTCAGGACGCTAACATTGGGTCCCTTCGTTGTCAACGCAACCGGTTCGTTCAATGATGGCACGCGACTTGTGTAAATTGGCGAATGGTGCGCCGGCGCCCTTGAGGGTAGACCGGTTGAAGATAGAGAAGATAATCCGCTCCACACGCTGCATATTCACGAAGCATCCCAATGGAAGCAGGCGTATACGTTTTTTAGAATCGGCGGTGATGCGTTGCAACCTTTGATTTGCAGATGGGGGTTGAGCGTATCTGAAGGCATCACACGACACCAAATTCAATGAGCCCCTGCTGGTGGGCCGTAATGAGCAGCTGTTGCCGGCTAGAGACATGCATTTTACTAAAGATCAGAATCAAATGTCGGCGAACAGTCGCTTCCTTAATGAACAGCCTTTCCGCGATCTGTTTGTTATTGAAACCCTTCGCGAGGGAATGGATGATCTCAAGTTCTCGAGAGGTCAGGCTCTCATTAAACCCTGCCTGAGTGCGGTCATCGCTCTTGGCCGAAGACCTATCGTTGATCAGGCCAATGGTGGATTGCGCCGGTCGGGTGTCCACGGATCCTGCCGCGAAGCCGCAGAGTGATTCAATGACGGCAAACAGTACGGCAGGCGGTTGAATGGTGAGCACGACTCCGTCTGCGCCTGCTGCTAAGGCCTCGCGTGTCAGCTTCGTGTCGTCCAATCCGCTCAGTACCACGATATGCGAATCTGCGGCCGCCGCGCGCAATTTCCTGATGAGCTCCGACGTGTCTGCCTCGGCCAGTTCCATATCGATGATGATGACCTGCGGCTTTTTTCGAACAACGAATTCCACAGCATAAGCACCCAAAGGTACGTCGTCAACTTCTGAAGCAAAAGGATGCGTTTTCAGAGTCATATGCAACCCCATGCGCATGACAGTGTTGCTAGTAACAAGCGCGACTCTGAGAAAGCGAGTATTCGATTCTTGGATAGGCAACGGCTTCACCGGGTTCCTTTAGCAGGGCCAGATCGGGCTTCCAGCCTGTAGCCAGACCACCAAGAGATACTCCAGGCAGGGAACTGCATTATGAGAAAGTTTCCAGAATTGAACGTCACGATTCCTTTGTGTGCCGTCTGCATGTCTCCCGTTCGGCTCGCGCCGAACACAGTATGTCCTTTATATTCAGCTGAATCGGCTCCAGCCAATGATTAACGCGATATCATCTATACTGATATACCGACATGCCGACGAAGGCGCAATACAACATAAGGCGTATGGACACAACTCACCCATGCCGTGATATTCGGGAAAATTCGCATTCCAATAATAGAATTTGGTTTTCTCGCCACCCATGCAACTGGTTGAAATGCCACAGCTACCGGTTTGGCAGATGCGTTGCCGCCTTATGCATACGGGCAGGCAGGCCCTACGAAAGAGGGGGCATGGATGTTGTAGTTCTTTAGAGGTATTGGCCGTTATGAGAAATGGGAGGATCCGACGATGCAGGCACTTGAAAGCATAAGTTATAAAGTACGCGTTCGTAATCTTAATAAGAATGCGGGCCCTTCTAATAACGAATGGGAGTGAATGGGCGAAGCTCTATCAGAAAAGGATAATGCACTCATGATATTGCAGGAATACCCAGCCGCTTCTTGGTATGCACTTGCAACACGTTCACGGCAGGAAAAATTGGTTCGCGACCGCCTTGCCGACAGAGGGATTGAGCAACTCCTGCCCCTGAGCAGGCGTCTGAGCCAGTGGTCAGACCGTAAAAAGTGGATTGACGTGCCGCTATTCTCCGGTTTCTGTTTTGCACGGTTTTCACTGCATGACCAGTTGGCGGTGCTCACACTGCCTGGTGTTGTGAGAATTGTGGGATGCAATGGGCCTGAATCGATTCCGGATGAAGAAATGGTTTCCCTCCAAAAGCTGGCCGTCAGCGGACTAGATTACGAGCGGCATGAGTATTGTGAAGAAGGAATGCTTGTCGAGGTGATAGGGGGCCCGCTCGCAGGAGTGAGGGGGACTCTTATTCGGAAAGCCGGCCGTGATCATGTTGTGGTTCAGGTTCGTCTGATCCAACAATCTGCATCGGTACAGGTTGTGCGCAGTAACATCAGACCAGTGCTCAAATCAAACGACCTCCCTCTAGCCTGCAATGTCCGTAGCAGTTCGTTGCCAAATCGCACTAACGCACATTCCTCGTGATGCAGCACTCGTCCTAACGTTTCAGGTATCGAGTTTCTAGTTTCATGCTCTTCGTTTCGGATTGCTGAAGCTCCTAAGGCAAACCTGAAACTGGAAGACAACCACTTAGAACACCAGTGGATGCGATTGCGGGATGTTCCGAATCTTGCCGATGGCGTGGAAGCGTCGGTGGATGGGGCAAGGCAAGCGCACCGAACTCAAGCAGGCGGTCCAACTTATGAGACGCTCAAACTTTTCCGATGATGAAATAAAAAGCATATTGAGAGAGGCCGACGGGGGCCTGAAGCCAAGCATGGTGTGTCAATCACACGGGATTTCCGTGCAAACTTTCTACCGGTGGAAAACATTGTTCGGAAACCACAGTGGTATGATCATCGTGCGATTGCGCAATCTTGAGTTGGAGAATCGTCGTCTCAAGCAAACTGTGGCGGAGCTCTCTCTCGATATTCGCACGCTGAAAGTCGTCATTTCAAAAAGCCTTCGCTGATGAATATTTTCCCAGAAACATTTTTCCGAGGTAACTCAACATGAGCCCTAACGTCTGGTCGATCGGAGTCTTCCTCGTGCTGACATTAGGCGCAGGTCGTGCTATGCCCGAATCACCTTCTACGATATTGATGCCAGCCGGGTCATCTTCCGCTGTTGCTCCCGGCTCGGCTTCTCTCTCCATAATTCCTCATGAGAGAACTCTTAGCATGGGTGAGATGAACGCATCTGCTGGAGCAGTCATAAGGTCTTCGGCTGTCCGCACGCAAGTCCAAGAAAGACTTTCGACCACCGTCAGCGATGACTACTTCATCGGAGCTGAGGATGTTCTTGAAGTTACCGTCTGGAGAAATCTAGACCTCTCGAAGATTGTACAGGTTCGGCCCGATGGCAGGATCTCGCTGCCGATCGTTCGTGATGTTGTCGCCGTCGGCAAGACGCCTGTCCAACTAGCTGATGAAATTTCGACGAGACTCAAGGAGTACGTGCAAAATCCTATCGTGGCAATCTCCGTCAAGGAAGTGAATAGTTATAACGTGTTTGTGCTTGGTGAAGTTGTGAGGCCTGGAAGATATCCTTTGAAGGGCAGAGTCACCCTGCTTCAGGGGCTCACAATCGCAGGTGGATTTACCTCCGTAGCGGCAAGGAATCAGGTTGTCGTCTTCAGAGCTGCCGAGAACGGAACAGGCGAGCAGATGCTGAGGGCCAGTTATGACGATATAGTGCTGCTGGGCGGAATTAGCCAGAATATCGAGCTGAAGGCCGGTGATACTGTCGTCATTCCCAGCGAAGCGATGGTGACACTTCCGGGCATTAGCAAGGGGGAAGGGACCTCTCGTTAATAATATTAAGGAATCACGCCATGATCTTCAAAACTAAAATATTCTATGTTGCGGCACTTACTCTCGCACTTGGTCCCTCGAGTGGGATCTTTCTTGGATGCGCTCAACAAAGCATCATCGAACGAGATTATGAAGCTCCTGGTCGATTTCTCCTGGGTCCTGAGGACGTGTTGGATATTGCCGTCTGGAAAAATACGGACCTCTCTAAGACAGTGGTCATACGTCCGGATGGTCTCATTTCCCTCCCGATCATCGGAGACGTGCAGGCGGCAGGAATTACAGCAAACGAGTTGGCCGACCGAATTGCTCAAAATCTCAGCCAATTTTCAAAAAATCCATCAGTCTCGGTCAGCGTGAAAGAGGTCAACAGTTACTCGATCTACGTCTTGGGCGAAGTCACCAAGCCGGGCAAATATCAAGCCAAGTCATATACGACAATTCTACAAGCCATCTCGATGGCAGGTGGCTTTACGGAATTTGCAAAGAAAAATCAGCTGCAGCTTGTTCGAAACCGAGTGAATGGCGACGGCCGGCTGCATGAAACCAGCATTCCGATTCGATATAAGGACCTGCTGGCCGGTCAGGGCGGACCCGGAAATGTAGTCTTGCTCTCTGGTGACACCGTTGTTGTGCCGTAAAGGGCCTAAATGGTTGAGCCTGGGCGCAGTATTCCTGCTCACAGTTCTCATCCTGGGTGGCATCTCGGATCATGAATTGGCAGGCGGCTCGTTGGCCTATGCGGATACAAGAATCATCCCATCGGTCACGGTATCCGAGCGGTATGACACGAACGTCTTCAATACCGCAAAGCAATTTATCCCTTCTGATAGGAAAAAGTGGGATTTTGTCACGACTGGTGCGCCACAGCTTCATTTCATCAGTAGCGAAGAAGGTGTAAAAACTGATCTGCTGGTCAGCGCAAGTGGGAACGCTTTTGTGAACAACCCTGAGTTAAATTTCATCTCGACAAACGCCGCGCTGACCTCAAATCTTGACAAGTTCATAGGGAAATGGATCCCCGGCGCCAAACTGGAGGTTTCCGATTATTTCCGTTACACGCCGCAGCCGCCGGCCTTTTTGACGGGCGTGCAGGCATCTCAAGGGGTCCCGGATATTTATGCGCGCGGCCTGCAGGTGGCACGAGCCAATGCGACTTCGAACACCGCAAAAGTAACAGGAACGTATGCCTTGTCACCAGCCGTCGACTTGTTAGGTACGTACTCCCACTCGTTCTTCAGCGTCGGACAGGTGTATGTCTCACAAGGGACTGGTGGTGCTACACCGACATCCGGGCTGACGACAGAGACACATGCATTCGCGGTAGGGCCAAGCTTACAACTGTCGAGGGGGGATACCCTCAGCCTCCAATACAAGAATGGGTATACGAAATTTTCGGGAACAGGAACCTCGGACCAATCTTTCACAGCTCGTGGCTTCGAAGCTGAATACTCAGGAACAATGGAAGGGTGGACGGTTGTGTTCGCCGGGGGGGGAGTGCTTGTCGACCCTGGGGATCGGACGTATCCGATCGGAAGGATCGTTCTTACGACTAGGCTCGATCCGGCTACGACGGCGACGATCAGGCTATCGAGGACGATTGCACCCACCCTCTTCGGAACAATCGGAGCATTGGTCAGCGATACAGCAGGGGTGTCGCTGGAGCATAGCCTTGAAAGAGGGGTGCGACTGACGGGAACCATAAACTATGCGACGAACGAATCGACACCTGTAACGAATACAAAATTTGAGACTCTCGCAGGCCAGCTGATGCTCACCTACCCGCTGTCGAGGACCATAGCCACGACAATGAAGTATGACTACACCCACTTTACGTACAACTCGTCAGTTGGAGGGGTTACGACTGACTTTCTCTTTGGGAAGAGCGCCCTTACACTTTCAGTTGCCTTCACCTGGTAAGAGTTGAGACAAGCGGGCAAACGCTTGATATGCGGTGAAAACAGCTGCGAAGTGATTTTGCAATGGGCATGACGTGTTCTTCAGTTATATAGAGGCGCAGGTGCGGGATCAAATGTGTGCCGATGCCACTGAAGCCCGATCACAATTCAGCTAGACAATCACATTGAAGGAGGCATCGAAGTGGACACATCAGCTGGGTTCTCTGGTGCTGAGTTGCCGAGGATTGTCATTCGACCATCAATCGGATGGCGCTCGCTTGGCCTGCAGGACCTTTGGCAATATCGGGAACTCCTGTATTTTCTGGCCTGGCGGGACATTAAGGTCCGGTATAAACAAACCGTCTTGGGCGCCGCCTGGGCCATCATTCAGCCGTTCTTCACGATGGTGGTCTTCAGCCTGTTTTTCGGCAAGCTCGCCAAGATTCCGTCGGATGGTATCCCCTATCCCTTGTTTGCCTTTGCGGCGTTGGTGCCGTGGACGATGTTCGCCAACGGGCTCTCTCAGTCAGCGGATAGTCTGGTCGCAAGCTCCAATCTCATCAAGAAGGTCTACTTTCCCCGTCTTGTCATTCCCATCTCCAGCGTGTGCTCGGGCCTCGTCGACTTTGTGCTGGCCTTTGTCGTGCTCCTCGGAATGATGCTGTATTACGGAATCATCCCGACGATCAATGTTATCTGGTTGCCGTTCTTTGTGATCCTGGCTCTCGTGACATCGTTAGGGACGGGGTTCTGGCTATCCGCCATGAACGTTCAGTTTCGTGACGTACGTTACACGATTCCTTTCCTGGTCCAAATCTGGCTCTTCGCCACGCCGATTGCCTATCCGAGCAGTTTGCTGACTGAACCCTGGCGGACAATCTACGGTCTCAATCCCATGGTCGGGGTCGTCGAGGGCTTCCGATGGGCGTTATTGGGGACACAAACGGCCCCGGGAGCAACCATCTTTGTCTCAGCCATAGTCGCGGTGACCCTGTTAGTGACCGGCGCTTTCTTTTTTCGGCGCATGGAGAGGACATTTGCCGACATCGTGTAACGAGCCTTGTGTTCAAGCATGGATGATATTGTCATCAGGGCCGAGAACCTCGGCAAACAGTACCTCATCGGAAAGGTACAGGACGGGAACCGGACGTTTCGAGAAGCGCTCACCGACGTCTTCGCGTCTCCGTTTCGCCGGGCAGGGTTGTTAGGCGGAGTGGCGTCAGGGGCGCTGGAACTGCCGAAGGCATTCTGGGCATTGAGAGACGTTTCGTTTCAGGTCAAGCAGGGCGAGATGATAGCCCTGATCGGCCGCAAGGGGGCCGGCAAAAGCACCTTGTTGAAACTCCTGTCGAGGGTTACAGAGCCGACGTCGGGTTATGCCGAGATGCGAGGGCGCGTCGCGTCTCGGCTGGAAGTAGGGGCCGGTTTTCATTCCGAATTGACGGGGCGGGAGAATGTCTATTTGAATGCCGCCATTTTGGGGATAACCAAGAAAGATATGCGGCGGCAATTTGATGAGATTGTCGCGTTCTCGGAAACTGAGGACTTTATTGACACCCCGGTCAAGTATTACTCCAGCGAAAGATTCCGAAGCCTCGCCTTTGCCGTCTCGGCGCATCTGGAACCGGAGATTTTGCTTGTCGATGAAGTCTTGGCGGTGGGTGGTGCCCGGTTCCAAACTAAATGTTTAAACAAGATACGGAGCCTCGGCAAGCAGGGCAAGACTGTCATTCTTGTGTCCCACAACATGTCGCAGGCCATGAACTTGTGTACGCGTGCGATTCTGTTGGGTGACGGCACCATCCAAGAAGATGGACCCTGCTATCAGGTGGTGGCGAAGCACCAGGTATCCGGATTCGCCGTCCCCGCCGCCCGTGAATGTGAGTGGTGCGGGCAGCCGGTAGGAGGCGAACTGCTGGCGGCGCCTAAGGAAGGGTAGCGTGCCGGAAGCCGACGGGCGATCGCCTGTGGAGATGCCACTGGCGGCTGACACAATTCAGATACATGATTCTACTGATGGAGGCTACAAGGATGGATACATCGGCCAGGCAATACAAGGTGGAGCTTTCGGTCACAGCAATAGGGAGCCGCATTTGCAATCATGAATGACGTGGCCATCCGAGTGTCAAACCTCAGCAAACAGTACCGCATCGGAGCTGTACAGGACGGAAACCGGACGCTTCGGGAAGCGCTCACCGACGTCTTCGTATCTACGTTTCACAAGGCAGTCTCGTTGGTGCGCGGACAGGCAGGGGCCGCGGCAGAGCTGACGAAGGAATTCTGGGCATTACGAGATGCGTCCTTCGAGGTCAAGCGAGGTGAAGTAATCGGTCTGATAGGTCGAAACGGAGCCGGGAAAAGCACTCTGTTGAAAATCCTGACGAGAATCACCGAGCCCACGAAAGGGTATGCAGAGATCAGCGGGCGTGTGGCGTCACTACTGGAGGTAGGAACCGGTTTCCATTCCGAATTGACCGGGCGGGAGAATGTCTATTTAAACGGCGCCGTTTTGGGGATGACCAAGAAGGAGATCGAGCGGCAATTTGATGAGATTGTCGCGTTCTCGGAAACCGAGGACTTTATCGATACCCCGGTCAAGCATTACTCCAGCGGCATGTATCTACGTCTCGCCTTTGCCGTCGCGGCGCATCTGGAACCGGATATCCTACTCGTCGATGAAGTGCTGGCAGTGGGAGATGCCAGATTTCAAACCAAGTGCTTGAACAAGATGCAGGATATCGGCAAACACGGTCGAACCGTATTATTTGTCTCTCATAATATGCCAGCGGTGATGAACTTGTGTTCGCGGGCGATTCTCTTGAACGGCGGCGCTATAGCAGACGATGGACCATCCTATCAAGTTGTGACGAAATACATGACATCTGAGTTCAGCACAGTGGCTTCTCGAGAATGGACAGATCCGCTTACTGCACCGGGTGGCGATATCGCGAGATTGCGGGCTGTTCGAGTTCGGGACGAAGAGGGTGATATCGTCGAGACAGTCGATATACGACGGCCGGTCAGGATTGAGATGGAGTATGACGTCCTCAAGTCCGGACATAAGCTCGTCCCTAGCCTTCAGGTTTCCAATGGCGAGGGAGTGTGTGCCTTTGTATCCCGAGATGTGAATCCTGCATGGTCCCGCCGTCTGCGCGAGAAAGGACACTATCGCAGTGAGGTCATGATTCCGGGGAATTTTCTCGCCGGTGGAACAATGTATTTAGACGTAGGATTGTTGGTGTTGGATCCGTTGCGAACCGAGGTAAACGAACGGAGCGCGGTTGCGTTTCAGGTACTGGATGTGATCGATCCCGATTCGGCACGTGGCGATATCACGACGAAGATACCGGGGGTTGTCAGGCCCTTACTGCGATGGAACACGGAACAGAGCGTCAATGCCGTAACTTCTTAATCGCGCTCGCATGTGTCTTTTGACAAAGCTGGAAGGCCCCCCGACTCAACGGGGGAGGTAAACGGTTATGTTTCTCACCTATGGTCCGCGCACCTGGAACAGAATTGAGTTCTATGTGAAGGCCGGGCTTGTTCCACGGGTTCCCTCCCTTTACCAGCTAAAACATGTGAGCGAATCGCAATACTGCGCCTCCGCCCTTCCTGAACGAATCAATCATTACATCAAGCACCCGCTAGATATATTCCCTACTCCAGAAAAAATTCTGGCACTTCGGCGAACCAATCAGGCTGTGGCCGCAGGTTCCGCGGCGATGACTCTAGATGGTGCTAGGGCTGATTACCCAAAAGCAGTCGAAGCTGGCGGATTACCGTTCGACAAAATGCTGAAGACAGCGTTCGTATTTGCTCCCATCCGGCTCACAGGCCATCTCATCTTCAACCCGTGGTTTCTGGTTCCCGGCACCGGGCTTGATGTACCGACCAGGTATATGGTCGCCCATCTGGCTCATGGGCCTCACCCCTTTCCTCTCTGGGATCTTCAAATACTTCACGCCGACGAAGGCGGGCTCGATCGTCTTGAACGTGAGTTGGAGATCAGGTCGAAAGGCATGGATCTTAAATCGAGGATCTATCGAGCATTAGCGCAACGTGACGGCTACTATGACTACCTTCGTGAGTTAATCCCAAGAGTCAGAAACTTTGATTACCCGTCAGTTCCATGTGGATTCAATCCGAAATATGAAAACCTCGTTCTATTTCTCAATTGTGCCCTCACGATCAAGAATCCGGCATAGTGAACCCGTTTCCCTCATTACGTCGAATCTGAAAGCAAGCTTCAACATCATGTCTCGTATTCTCATTGCCGGGCTGGGGTCAATCGGACGCCGTCATTTGCGCAATCTCGCGTGCATTGAAGAGCATACGATCGTCTTGTATCGGACGCATCCAATTCCCGTGGAGGAAGCCCCGAAGCTTCCGGTTTATACGGACATCTCAGAGGCCTTATCCACCCAGCCGGATCTCGTCATTGTCAGTACCCCAACGGCCCATCATGTATCCGTGGCGTTGGCTGCGGTTCGGGCTGGGTGCAACGTGTTCATCGAAAAACCTCTTTCCCATACATGGGGCGGAGTGGACGAGTTGGTGAAGGAGATCCAGGGACGAGGGCTTCTCAGCCTCATGGGGTTTGATCTGCGGTTCGACCCAGGCTTGTGCAAAGTGAAAGGGCTCTTAGAGGAAGGACTCATTGGCCGGGTGGTCAGTATTCAGGCTCAAGTCGGGCAATACCTTCCAGATTGGCACCCCTGGGAAGATTACCGGAAGGGTGTCAGCGCTTCCTCTGAAATGGGAGGCGGGGTCATTCTCGATTTGATCCACGAACTCGATTACGTCACATGGCTGTTGGGGCCTGTTTCGGAGTTGGCTTGTTTCGCCGGCCATGCCAGCAGTCTGGAAATTCAGACTGAAGATACCGCAGCCATCCTGCTTCAATTCGAGAATGGCGCGATAGGGACCGTGCACCTCGATTATCTCCAGCGGGCGCCCAGCCGGACCTGTCGGATCATCGGTGAAGACGGGACGATTCTGTGGGATTACCATGCCCAACAGGTGCGCTGGTACAAAGCGGGCAAAGACGAGTGGGAAGAGTTCGCCTATCCCGACTGCCAACGAAACGATCGCTTCCTTTCAGAAATGAAGCATGTTCTGGCTTGCTTGGCCGGCCAAGACCAGCCACGGGCCGATGTCACGGTCGGCAGACAAGTTTTACGCCTGGCCTTGGCCGCCAAGGAATCGGCTCTGACAGGGGAACGAGTGAGGGTCAGCTCATGAACAAAGACAGTCTCATTCTGGGTGCCATATGTGCTCGAGGTGGCTCCAAAGGAGTTCCCCGTAAAAGCCTGCGGAAACTCGGGGGACTGCCCTTGATCGCTCGCACCATTCAATGCGCTCAGGCATGCTCGATGTTCGATCGTGTGGTGGTCTCGACGGATGATCAGGAGATTGCCGAGGTTGCGAAGAAATACGGAGCCGAAGTCCCGTTTATTCGGCCGGCCCATCTCGCACAAGATGATTCCCCCAAGTGGCCGGTCTTCCAGCATCTGGTTGAGAGCATGGAGCGCATGACAGGGCAACGTGTCGATGTGCTCGTTGATCTCGATCTTGGTGTGCCACTGCGACAGCCTTCTGACATCACAGGCTGTGTGGAGCATCTTCTCGCCAGCCATGCAGACGTTGTTACGACGGCATACGAAGCGGAGCGCAACCCGTATTTCAACATGGTGGAGGTGAATCCGGATGGCTTGTGTCAGATCGTCAAACGCTTATCGAAACCGATTGCCTGCCGGCAAGAGGCTCCGGCGGTCTTCAGTCTTTCGCCGTCCGTCTTTGCGATTCGCCGCGCCGCGCTCTGGCAGTATGAACATTGGTCCCAGTCGAAATTCCAGATCTATGTTGTCCCCCGGGAACGGGCTGTCGACATCGATACCGAGACGGATTTTCGATTCGTGGAGTCTCTGATGGGATTACACGAACGGCGTGGGAGTGACGTTCCTCCGGTGACAGCGAGCTTCAAGGCGAGTCGGTGACCGGTGGCATACTTCTGAATAACGGGAGGGTACTTTTGATGGCAGTTCGTACCGACGGCCAAATTCAACCCCACGCGTCTACCCAGGACATGTTTCGCCTGGACCGCCACGTCGCGATCGTGACCGGTGCGGCAGGTCTGTTGGGTGAGCAGCATGCCCTTGCGCTCTCTGACGCCGGGGCGCATGTCGTTCTGGTGGACAGGGATGTCGAGACCTGTCAACAGCGTGCCCGTCAGATCACAGAACACAGTCAGGTGAAAGCGCTCGCACTCTCGTGTGACGTGACGAAGAAATCGTCTTGGGAAGATGTCTTGCAACAAGTCCTCTCGGAATTCGGCCGAGTCGATGTCCTCGTGAACAATGCGGCCTTCACCACGCAGTCGCGCTCCAAGAACTACGATCGTGGATTCCTGGAGTTTCCGCTGGAGGATTGGAACCAGATACTCGAGGTGAATCTGGCCGGAACATTCCTGGGCTGCCAGGTTATCGGATCCGAGTTGATCAAACGCCGGTCAGGCAGCATTATCAATTTGGCCTCGCTGTATGGAGTGGTCAGTCCCAACCATCGCCTATATCCTGGCACTGGGATCCACCAGCCCGTGGCATACTCGGTGAGCAAGGCCGGGGTTCTAGCCTTGACCCGCTATCTGGCGACTTTGTGGGCGGACCAGGGCGTGCGAGTCAATTGCATCACGCCAGGCGGAGTGTTCAATGGCCACGCGGAGCTGTTTGCCACCCGTTTTGGCGCCTTGTGCCCGAGCAGCCGCATGGCGCGGCCGGATGAGATGCGTGGAGCGCTGGTCTATCTCGCCTCCTCGGCGTCAAGTTATTGTACCGGGCACAATTTGGTCGTCGACGGCGGGTGGACCGCCTGGTAGATCTTTGACTTGATCAACGGACTCCACTAACCAGCTTTCGCAGAAGACTTGACGAGACCACGTCACGCAAGAGCCTGTGATCTGCGTCAGCCATCTTTTAGCAAGTCCGCCTCCAGTGCTTCCGGTCGAGGTGCGCTCCAGTTCCTTGACTCGCTTCACCAACCACTGCCCTCTTGTCTATAGGATCTGTCCAGCTCTTAGGTGGAGCACAACAAGGGTTCTAAGGTTTATGCAACTGCAATTCCGATGAGGGTATCTCCCATGCTGCAGTACGTTCAACTCGAACATTTGAATTTCCGTCTGGAGAAATATCAGCGGGAGTATCAAACTGCCAAACCCTTCAAGCATCTAGTCCTGGATGATTTGTTGCTTCCTGAGAAGACCGCGGTGTTACATAACGCCTTCCCACAGGAAACGTGGTTAGGCTGGAAGGATATTGATCATGCGCACCAGCGAAGGAAAATGTCATGTGATAACTCGGCCTTAATTCCAGAGCCTATTTGTCAATTGATATATGAATTGAATTCTGGGCCGTTTCTTTTGTGGTTAGGAAAAGTGGCGGGCATTGAAAACCTCCTTCCTGATCCCTATTTGGAAGGCGGAGGTCTACATCTGACCCTCCCTGGAGGATGGCTTACCCCCCACACAGATTTTCACAAAGGGCAAAATAGTTTTCTCTATCGGAGACTTAATCTCCTGGTTTATCTGAATAGAGATTGGTTGCCATCAAATCAGGGGGCTTTAGAGTTGTGGAACAAGGAAGGTGATACGGTCGAACGCGAAGTCCTTCCTGAATTGGGGAGATGTGTCATCTTTCAGACGGATGATCAATCAATTCATGGGTTTTCGAAGCCAGTCCAGGAGCGACCCCGTTGTTCAGTGGCAATGTATTACTACACCGCGGAGGAAACCAATACATTCAGCGGTGATGCGAATACGTATTGGCATCTCAAGCCTGATTCCTCCCGGTCCGTCATTGATCGTGGAAGAAGCCATGTCCAAGGAGCGCTACTCTGGCTGGCGAAAGGGATTTCAGGGTTATCCTGGCGAGTCGCGAAAGCGGCTCAGCAGATTCATCGGTAGAGCCTTGCCCTCCAGAATCGAAGCATTGAGCGCGTTGCAAAGTAATGTGGACGGGCAGTCGGGCCGGTAGATCCAACGTTTGACCCCCTTGTTACCCTTCTTCCTTCCTCTTCTATCGTGTTCCCGTTCGGGCTCATCTAAGCAGAAAGGAGTCAGACCTTGCGGCCAGAATTTCTCTTAAGTGGTCGGGCGGTTGGTCCTCATCATCCACCATTAGTCATCGCTGAAATCGGCATCAACCATGAGGGAAATGTCGAGAAAGCGATTCGCATGGTTGATGACGCCAAGGCAAACGGCTGCGAATGCGTCAAGTTCCAATGCCATGTGATCGAAGATGAAATGATCCCCAATCGTGTCATTCCTGGGAATGCGACCGAGAGCATCTGGGACATTATGGCCCGCTGTGCCCTGACGGAGGAAGAGGACCGGTACCTGAAGCGGTACGTCGAGGACATGGGCATGATCTACCTCTCCACGCCCTTCTCTCGCGCAGCGGCCCGACGCCTCGAACAGATGGGTGTCGATGCGTATAAGATCGGATCGGGGGAGTGCAATAACTACCCCTTGATCCAACACATCGTCGGCTACGGCAAGCCGGTCATTCTCAGTACGGGGATGAATGATGTGTCCACCATCACACCGGCGGTAGAAATTTTCCGGAAAGCCAAAGTCCCGTTTGCGTTGATGCACTGTACGTCGATGTACCCGACGCCCTATGAACAGGTGCGGCTCGGCGCGTTGCAAGAACTGGCCGGCGTGTTCCCGGACGCCGTGCTCGGCCTGAGCGACCATTCTCTTGGCAATTACACCTGTTTTGCATCGGTCGCGCTAGGCGCCAGCATTCTTGAAAAACACTATACGTCGGATAAAAGCTGGCCCGGCCCCGACGTGCCTATCTCAATTGATCCATTCGAACTGAAAGACTTGATCTACGGGTCGAGAGCGATTTATCAGAGCCTGGGTGGATGCAAAGACATTCTCCCCGAGGAAAAGCCCACCATTGCTTTCGCCTATGCCTGCGTGGTGTCCCTGTGCGATATCCCGGCTGGAGCGGAACTGACCACGGAGAACATTTGGGTCAAGCGGCCGGGGACCGGTGCAATCAAGGCTGTTGATTATGAGCGCGTCTTAGGCAGGCACGCGCAGAGATCGATTGCTCGCGATGCTCAACTGACGTGGTCCGATTTCAAATAGGCATGATACTCATGGAAGAATCACCAAAGAAAATTCTTTTCTTGACGGGGACCAGGGCAGACTTCGGGAAGCTCAAGCCCTTGATCCAAGAAGTGGAACGTGCCGACGAGTTCGAGGCGAATATCTTCGCGACCGGGATGCACATGCTCTCCCGATACGGCAAGACCGTCCGTGAAATCCACAAGGCCGGCTTCAAGCACGTCTACGCCTATATCAATCAGGATGGAGCCGTGAATTCGCAGATGGATTTCGTGCTGGCAAACACCGTGCAGGGCTTGGGTCATTATGTCCGTGAAAGCCTTCCCGACATGATCGTCGTTCACGGCGATCGAATTGAGGCGCTGGCCGGAGCCATCGTCGGCGCTTTGACGAATATTCGGGTGGCCCATGTCGAAGGAGGGGAGGTGTCGGGAACGGTCGATGAGCTCATTCGACATGCGGTAAGCAAACTCTCCCACCTGCATTTCGTCGCCAATGAGGAGGCCAAGAGGCGGTTAGTCCAAATGGGCGAATCCGAGGACGCCATCCTTGTGATTGGCTCGCCGGATATCGATGTGATGTTGTCGGACCAATTGCCTGCGTTGCCGGATGTCTTGGCGCGATATGAGATTCCCTTTCTCGATGAGTATGTCATATGTATTTTCCATCCGGTGACGACCGAGTTGACGACCCTGAAACAACATGCTCAAGCCCTTGTCGCAGCGCTGGAAGAGTCCAACCTCAACGTGGTTGTCATCTATCCCAACAACGACAACGGGTCCGACATTATTCTCGAATCGTATGCTTCCTTCAGGAGCCACCCTCGGTTTAGATTCATTCCCTCCATGCGATTTGAATACTTTTTATCGCTCTTAAAGCACGCGAAAGCCATTTTCGGCAACTCGAGTGCCGGCATACGAGAGGCTCCGGTGTTTGGAGTCCCGACCGTGAACATCGGAACTCGACAGTTGAACCGATTTGACTATCCTTCCATCGTGAACGTTTCACCGGAAAAGGGCGCCATTCTCAAGGCCCTTCAGAATCTCCCGACCGGCGTGCGGCCGTCTCTGTATTTCGGGAAAGGAGACAGCGCGAAACAGTTTATCGCTCATCTTCGCAATCCGGTTTTCTGGAACGTTTCTCCGCAAAAACAGTTCAAGGATTTGATGAAAACCCCTGAACTTGGAGAAACCGTGTTGATGTGACCCCGCAAGATACTCCTGCGAGATCCATTCACAATAAAGTTAGAGGACATTATCGTGAAGAGTACCGCTGTCATGCGCGACCAGGTTGAACATGCGATCGCACGTCAAGATTGGGGCGAGATGTATTATCTATTGCGCGCCGCCTGGGCCGCAGACGCGACGCCTGCTACGGCGAACTACATTCTCTCCAAAGGTGAGTATCTTCGAGGGCATGTCTCCTTATCCCCGTGTAGAATGGCCGTGGCCAGGTCATTCACGATCGAGCCCGTCGTCCCCCTCTGCCGCGCGGTGGCTCTGCTGAAGGGAATCGATCTCACCGTGCAGGTCTGCGGCTTCAATACGTACGCGCAGGACCTGCTGGATGCGCAAAGCCCCCTGTATCAGTCCTCTCCTGATGTCGTGCTGTTGGCCGTCCAAACCAGGGACATTGCTCCCGAATTGTGGTCCGGCATTTC
>JACAFD010000033.1 GCA_013388555.1 Nitrospirota bacterium
CCCCTCCACAAGTGGACGAGGAGATTCCCTTGGCTGCGACCCTCTCCAACGTGTCCCTGATTACCTAACTATCAGTGCAGCGCCCCGGCCTCCACACTCCGCGGTGTTGATATCTTCTGCTGGCGTGGAGAGGATCGGATAAAACAGGGAATGTCATGACGAAGGATCAGGCAGCTGAATTACAAGCGAAGTGGCACCAGCAGGGGGATCACTACTGTGAACATCTCAAAGTCGAAGTGGAATGCAGTAACGATGGTGAGCTGACGGGCAACTCTTACTGCCTTGCCTGCGGTGCCGCGGTTGCCTCCTGACCCGCTGCCCACGAGTAGACCTCGTAATCAGATTGGCCCTAGACAGACGGATGAGGGATTCCAGGATGGTTGAATGGTTCCATGTGTTCTGGTCGGGGTGGGGTGTGGCCCTGCTCGGAGGTTGCGCAATTGCCATACTCGCGCGGATTATCTGGACCCAGCACATCTCCCCCAAGCCACCTCGTTAGCTTAGCAACTCCTATTTTGCCGTCCCGGAGGTGCCCCGTGAACCACGACGAATCAGGCCGAGGCTCCCAGACTGTCTCAATGAGCGCGCTCCGCAGCTGTACACACGGTCGCATGATCTCCGACCCCGTCACGGAAGAGGAATACAGGGCCGGCAAGGTGCACTGTGTCGAATGTGGGGGGATCATTGCCAATCCGCACCTCTAACACGCACAACATTAACAACAGTTTCATTGGCTCGTAATCCTGTGTGGTCCAGCTGTCGTGTATGGTGTCACGCGAATCTCCGCCGCTCCGGTGGCCGAGGTTCTCTGAACAGCTGCCTGTCTTGTCTCATGGTCTGCTGATCCAGAGCGGCTCGGACTAGGGACATCATGCAGAGAACTCTTGAGCCATGTCCGGATAGCTCTGAAAGTCAGTCCACCACGAACAACACGGCAGCGTGAGGAGGCATATAGATGAGCAAGGTATGTGTGTCAAATCCAGAGACGCCAACCAAGTCAGCCGGCACGTCTCACGCCGGTCCTGGCAGTGAGAAAACGGGCCCCGCTGAGCAGACATCCATGAGCGCGTGGGCTCACGACCACATTCGCATTCGCGCGCAGGCCTACGCCTTGTATGAGCAACGGGGCCGGCAGGAAGGCCGGGCCTTGGAGGACTGGTTGAACGCGGAACGACAAGTGGTTGGGGCCGTAAATAAGTCATGAACCGGACCATGATGGTCCTAACTTCTATGACCACAAGGAGATAACGCCATGAACACACTCTTACGCTGGGACCCGATGAGCAGAACTCAATGGAATCCGTTCAAGGATCGGGAGGAATGGGAAAGCCGGGTGGCAACGATGTTGGGCACTCGGGCAGCGACCGGGAATGGGGGAAAGGAAGCCCTGACGGTGGCCCAGTGGTCGCCCCTGGTAGACATTACAGAGGATGAGAAGGAATACCTCATTAAGGCCGAGTTACCGGATATGAGAAAAGAGGATGTGCGACTTACGGTGGAGAATGAAGTCCTGGCGATTTCCGGCGAGCGGAAATTCGAGAAGGAAGAAAAGGGGAAAAAATATCATCGGACCGAACGCGCCTACGGGAGCTTCGTGCGCAGCTTCTCCCTTCCGGAGGATGCGGATGGGAGCAAGGTGTTTGCCGACTTCAAAGACGGGATGCTCCACGTGCATCTCCCGAAATCCGAGAAGGCGAAGCCCAAAGCCATCGAGATCACGGTGCGCTAGTCACGAGGATGGAGCATTCCTGACGTGCGGTGCCAGCCGCGCTCCTGGTCGCGCTTCTGTTTCACAACGCGGCATACCTCATGCGTCTTATCGTACCTACCTTGCGATCTAGGCCAGCCCTCCTTTCCTCAGCACGTCCTCCTTCCCTGCATTCACCAGGGAATGTCCTAGGCGCTTAGTTCACCCCCCTATGCTATTCACATCACTCCTTAATAGCGTGAGGAGGGGATCATGGAAACTCAGACGACCCCGAACACCGCGTGCAACCAGGAGTGGGAACGGCGCAAGGAACTTGAGCAAGCCGTATTGGCGCACCTCATGGAGAATGGCGCTGCAAAAAAGTGGGGCGCCCTATACAGCCATTTTTATCAAGACGAAAGGGGGGAGATTGGTGAGGCACTCGCGGAATTAACACAGGAGAGGCACATTCTGGTCGAGTCAGACGGCACTGCGAGGCTCACTGTGTCTGGTGTCGACCAGCTTTATAGTGTTGCAGAAACTCGCCGATAACGGAGGAAATAGTGGCCTTTGGAGCTGCTGAGTTTGCTCAACAGGGCATCGCTTAAAAGAGTGGGCTGTCTAATATAACTGAACGATCCGATCTTACCGCCGGCGGTGCTTTATCACCCTTGTAAGCTGAGATCACTAATTTTCACTCTGGGGGCCATCTATAAATTTCTGTGATATGTCCGTGACACCGGCATGACAGAAATAATAATGGATTAGACAGAAGCCGTGAGAGTAAACGGAATCGTGAGCCGTGATTTTTCCATGCGGAACCCATCGACCTCATTAAACGTTCACAACCGGTTTGCGGAATTTTTCCTGACTATCCCTTTGAAGGCAGTAACACGGATTCAAATCCCGTTCTTGACATCAACTATAATTATGTAGTCCAGCTCTAGACTGCCATCTTGGTTGCCCCAGAAAACGGGATGACGAGAGAGCCTAAATGCGGCATTGAAAGGTTCACATTCCGATTGCGGACACCAGTCCTTCGCATCACCTCCCTCACCTCCACTGTTTCGTTGGCTAACGAGCCCCTCGCTGCGATGCGGCAACATCAAAGCGACGATCTGGGAGAACGCCAGCGAGAAGGGTCCGTTCTTCTCAACGACGTTCTATCGGCCGTTCAAGGATCAGTCCGGCGCGTGGCGCAACGGAACCTCATTCGGTCTCAGTGGCCTTGAAGCCCTGCTCACCGTGGCGCGTGAGGCCAAGGAGTGGATTGCCGCTCATGCTTTGAAGCGTTGAGCGGCTTCCCTTCGACTCATCTACTCTTCTGCCTCATTGCGAGGTGACACAATTCCAGCGCAGCGTGGTCTAGTTGTTCGGGGGAAGGTCAGCCGCTCTTCGTTGTACTCCCGCATCCAGACCGCACTGACCTCGCGCACCTGCTCCAGCGACTCGCCTGCGGGAGTTGCCGCTCGTTTTAGTCAAAACCGTGTGGCTCAAAAACTGATTCATTTGCAACCTCGCATGGTAGTGCTATCCTAACTTTAAGAGCCACCATGGAGGTTTGTTCCATGAAGCCTATTCTCTATCACGACATTGGCGGTGTCTTATTCGGTGAGTACGCTGAAGAATTCCAGCTCCGCCCAGGTACGAAGACGTGGATTAAGTGGGCGCAGGAGCACTTCGATATTGTGTTTCTTACCATGTGGAAACATGAAGAGCTTGCTACCCTGTTAGCCATTCTCACAGTGGAGAAGTACGGGAAATCCCTTCAAGCTCCGGGCTTCCATTCAGCCAACTGGGAGAAGTACGAAAACAAGGAACTTTGGGTGGCCGACGCGGTAACGAAGACCGGCAAGCGTGACTGGTTTTGGATAGATGACGAGGTACCAAACGTGGAAAGGCTCCAGCACCTTGGCCTTGATCCGAATCGGTGTTTTAAGGCCAACTCAAAGGGAGCCGATGAACTAGACGTTCTCAAAGAAAAACTGCTCCAACTTCTCAGCCGTCCCAAGGCTGCATAAGCCTTAACAATCTCGCCAAAACATGTGTCAGGGTTCGGTGCACTGTATCGTGCTATCTCAGTGATATGTGGAAACACAAGAGGTTACGCAATGGCGCGACACAGGGTGATACGGCAAGCCAAGCACTGTGCTCCCTTTAGGGTGCAGAAAGTGTAATGGGGATTTGGCGCATAGCAGACTTGGGTTCAATCCTTTTGAGACCTCATCTGAGGCCCCGTCTAGTCCACACACCGTAGAGGGAGGGCCTCGGGGTTCTTTCCCCTGAATCTCGACACCCCCCACGGAGGAGGAATTGTATTAAACCGTGTTCGGCATTATGAATACTCATGCTCAATGAATTTTCGAAGGGACCCACTGTGTGCTTTGCTGTCCGCGTGACTTCCTTCGATGAGCAGCCTCATCCTCCAAAAGAACTCGACGCCGCCATCTATCGCCACGGGTGTGATCCACCGCTGCGTTAGCCCCCAGTTCGTTTGCTTCGTTTCAGTCACAGTCACAACAACGTGCCAATAAATTGCGGAAGGTCGGAGCAAGCGCCGGCCTCGTGGCCGAACCGTTGATAGAGGATCGTATGGATACGACGGCGTGCATTCACACACAACAGGCTTCGCAGCGTGCTGGAACAAGGCATCGTCAAAGGCGCAGGCAGCTGCGATTTCTTCGACACCGCGCACGGGCAGCCCGAGGGTCTATTCGACGGAGTCAAACTCGGCCATTCGAACGTACAAGTGGACGATTCTGCCCTATCACTATGCGTACCTTGGTCCTTTGCCTCCCACTCGCCTTCCGCAGTACTTCCTTTGGGTCTTTCGGCTGCACGAGACTACCTCTAAACTTTGTCTCAGTAGAAACAGGTACCATGTCGCTAACACGAAGGAGGGCAATATGGAATGTGAACGCTGTGAGGGGCTGATGCAGGAAGAGCGGTTAGTCGTGTCCGGCGGGATGGTCAAAATCAAGGAGGTATCGGCTTGGCACTGTCGGGATTGCGGGCGGATTGAGTACCGCATCAACGTTGCCAATCGCGTCATCCTAGCAGAGACAGAATCCCACTACGATAGTGACGGGGTGAGGCACGCGGCGTGACCTATCCTTGTGGCGACCATTGTCATTTTGTACGGAGGTGATCCCCGATACCGACCTCAAGCCTCGTCCCTGATGGAATCCGCAAGAATATGGTATGGCTGACCAGTATCGTGATGCACGAGCACTGAGAGTCTTGATACCTTAGCGCTTCCCCCACGAGAAATATTCCCCCTGAGACTGACCTTTCATCCTCCCGGCAACATCGTCCGTAACAAGACGCCGCTTAGTGCTTTCAGGAGTGTGGCTGTGATCTGAAAGCTGCGGCCATGAAACTTTAACTTGGTATCGTTCATCTGAAGATTTCGTCACGGTAAACGAGTAGGAACGTGGACGATCCTGCTTTTCGGTAATTTCAAACCCTTTGAATTGCCCGACCAAATATTCTCGAATGACTTCCAGGTTCGCTTCGATGTCGGCTTTATTTTCATTGCTCATTCTGTCAAGCCTTTCGCTTCTCCAGAGCCTTCGTAACTTCGTCATATTGCAGGCGTTCAAGCCCATCCCGTTAGCTCCACGGCATTATCCTACGCCGCCTGGCGGAGCAACTGATTGTGTGCCTCTGCCAGAAACCCTGTGAGCCACTGCTGGTCATCCTCTGCCAGAGAGTGGAAGTCCAATCCAAACTCGTGCCCCTTGACCCATACCACGGTCGCTCTGATATTAAACGGTCCTGGCTTCGCTGGGGGACCGCCCCACAGATGAAGCCGCATCCCGACCTCTACTGGCATCGTACCGGCGACATGGAACCCTGATGGCGTCACATCGAGAATCATTCCCTTGCTGAGAAAATGCCTACTGCCTAACGAGCCATACGAGACGGGCCAGCAGACTGGGACCATCCCGTCAATCGCGACCGACCGCTTTTCCTGCATAATCCCGTCCTCATGGACATATTTCATATTGGTCTCCTGTGTTGTCGCGACATGGTGCCTATATCTACTGGGATGAGATTAGCGGTGGTTCGGTGAAGCCGATAGACCCAGAGGAAGTAGTTCAGAAGGGGGGTGCGGATACGGGATATTGAAGAATGTCGCTGGCTAGGCACTGAGGACATGAAGACAGTGCGAAAACACCTCCGGCCAAGACGAGTATGCTAATCTTCGTGTCTCACCGGAGGGGTTCACCCCATTTTGCTGTGCTAATGAAATGGACCCAGCCTTCTTCCCACATGAACCTGAGGCGAGGCAAGATGGGGTTGTGAGAGCGCACAACCTACACTCATCAGCAGGAAGAAGGGAGGGGGCTGTTATGCATATCACGACATTGGGGATTGATGTGGCGAAGAACGTGTTCCAGTTGCACGGGGTGGATGCGCGAGGGCGTGCGGTGCTCAGCCGACGCGTGAAGCGTCAGCAGTTATTGGATACGGTGGCGAACCTGCCGGCCTGTGTGATCGGGATGGAGGCGTGCGGGAGTGCGCAGCACTGGGGTCGAGCGTTTGAACAGCTCGGGCATACGGTCAAGCTGATGCGTAAGTTCCCCCGTCAAGGAGACATTTCTAAAGGAGAACTTCCGATGGTTTGGTGAGCCCGAAACACGGACGGGGGCATCCCGTCCAACGTGTCATGGGGACGCTCTTCGTTGTTCTCTCGCATCCAC
>JACAFD010000108.1 GCA_013388555.1 Nitrospirota bacterium
CTTGCGCCTTAGATAGTATCCCTCCTGGAATACGCCTCCCTGCGAGGCGCCCATGCCCTCCTCAATTCGTCCCTTCCGCCGTTTGTCTGCGCAATGCTCTGTCACGTACAACTCCGGACCATTCCAAGGCGAAGCCACCGTGTGGAATCTTCCCCGGGGAGTGGCGCTCTCTCAACGCAGCGAAATCCTCAATGTTTTTGGGGTTAAATAATTACTGAATCGAGCCCCCGCAACCAACCCTTCTCTCTTTTCTCTCAACAACATACAGCAGATTCGCTCTAGACCATTGCGCCAGCGTAATTAGCCGATTGTGCTAAATGTGCTAACTCCTGCCGGCACACGGTCCAAGATCTCTATCGAAGCGCGAAGTGAGGCCTTGTTCTCAACTGCCAAACAGATCTGGCTTTATCCCGATCATTCATATAAAGACCAATAGCTTACGAAGAAGGGAATGGTGTCAGGAAAAGTTTCTAGCCGCCTTGCGCCGATCTCCAGATGGAGAGTAGGCTAAGGCCACTGAGTCGTTCCGCTTGAGGGAGGCTCGCAATGTGGGTTCTGGTCTTCATTCTTTTGCTCCTGCCTCTCTCCGTCCATGCGGAAGACCTCGGCGAACTGAGCGCGAATCCTTACAATCCTAATTCCACGTCCAATCCCTACGGAGCCGGAAGCCCCTTCAAGTCGGACGGCATCAACAATCCCTTCAGCCCCTACGGCAGTCCCTTCAGCAATCAATCGGTGACAAATCCCTATGCGACGGATGCCCCCAGGCTCTACGATCAACAGGGTCAGTACAGGGGCAAGTTCAGCGCAAACCCGTATGATCCTGATTCGACCAGTAACCCCTACGGCCGCTACGGCTCTCCGTTCTCGCCAGACTCGATCAACAATCCCTACGGCGCCGGAAGTCCTTATAGCCCCAGCAGTCCCACGAATCCCTACGGCCGCGGCCTGCGGATCGAGGGAAAGTAATTCCGCCCTTAGGGAATAGTGGGCATTCGCGGTCGAGGCTGTTATACTCGCCGTTGTAAGGAGATCGACAGAATGAAGGAACAACTCACTGCGGTGTTCCAACAGGTGCCTGAGGGGTATATTGGGTTTGTCGAAGAGTTGCCTGGCGCGAATACGCAGGGGGGCACGCTTGATGAAGCCCGGACCAATCTTCAAGAAGCTGTCCAGCTGGTGTTGGAATCAAATCGCGCGCTGGCAGAAGAATCTCTTCAGAACAAGACCGTCATCCGCGAGCCTCTTGCCTCTATTTCATAAAACGGGTCGATTTGATCCGCCACCTGGAACATCATGGTGTCCAGTTTTTCCGTGAAGGTGGAAGTCACACGGTGTATGTGAACCGCACGGTCGGCAAAACATCCACCGTTCCCCGCCATCGAGAGATCAATGACTTCCTCGCTCAGAAGATTTGCAAAGACTTAGAAGTTCCAAAGCCCTAACCCATCCCTACGGCCACGGCCTCCGAATTGAAGGACGCTGATCCAGACGCTGAACTGCTCCACATGATCTCATGACTGCTGTACACCTCAGTCCTACACCGTGGCCACGGGTTTGCTGTCGTAGCCAGGCCCGGCAGTGACCGACCGGCTAACACCTGCGAGGCGCACCGCTCGCGCCAGCAAAACTGTCACTCTCGCTGCTTAGTCCTCTCCGGCACGCCGACTACGGCCTCTGCCTCACGTTTCCTCCATGAAATGTGCATTGGCTCTCCTCTTCCTGTGCGAGAGCCAACTTCATTTCAACAAAGGAGGAAACAAGATGGCTACCAACAACAAACCCGCGAACACGCTACGATGTGGCAACATCAAGGCGACGATCTGGCAGAATGTCAGCGAGAAGGGTCCGTTCTTCTCAACCACCTTCTCCCGTCCGTTCAAGGATCATTCTGGCGCGTGGCGCAATGGCACCTCATTCGGTCTCAACGACTTGGAGGCACTGCTCACGGTAGCCCGTGATGCCAAGGAGTGGATGGCCGCTCATGCCTTGAAACGCTGAGCTGCTTCACTGGGAAGCCTCCGACCCTCCGGGGGTTTCCTTTCCAATAACATCTCCCTCAGAAAATGATCGCAGAGGCGGGCAGGACTCAGGATGGTGATATCGGAGACTTCATCAATTATGGGTTCTTTACGGCGGCCTATCGCCGAGCGCCAACGACCTTCGCTCGCGTCGGGGTGAGATGGCATGCGTCCGCAGTCAGTTCCAATTTGCCACCGAGCACGCCGAGAAGCTTCTGCAGTGTTGCGAAGGCAGGGAAATGAGCACCACTTTCCAAGCGGGCAATCTGCGGCTGTTTCATCCCTGTGAGCTTCGCTAACTCTGTCTGACTCAACCCGCGTCGCTCACGTAGCTTCGCAAGCTCCACGGCGATTCCGACTTCCTGCTCCGCCTTAGTGAGCGCATCGGCGAACTTCGGGTCCTTCTTCGTCTGCTCGTCGATATACTGTCTATGAGCCTTCATTGTGAATCCTTCCCTTGATGTCCTCGTATCGTTGCTCGGCGATAGCGATGTCCCTTTCTCGAAGCTTCTGCCTTTTCTTTTGAATCGCGTGAAGGATGACCGCTGACCCACGATCGCCCCATAAAAGAACCGGAACTCATTCCCAGGCCATTCCGGACGCAGTTCCCAAATATTGTCTCGGACATGCGCAGCGATTGAAGTTGGCAGGCGTGTGCCGTCGATTTCCAATCGACTGATCTACACAAGACATTTGGCTCGAGCCTCACGGGACAATGCGTCGAGAAATGCCTGGATTGGCCTGTCTCCCCGCACCGTCTCATAGTAAAACACTGACCAGGCCATGTGATGAAACTATAACAATTATGTTATAGGTCGTCAAGGAGTGGGCGATGGTATTGCCGAAAGCATTTCATCTGTTCAAGCGCCCTTCAACGTCAGGCCGCAAGCCTTCGAACATCCGGAGGCCTCCTTTCGAGATATCTTCCGTACAGGCTGTTTGATGTTGGGGAAGCTCGCAACGGTTCTTGATGATCATCTCCACCAACCCATACTAATCAATTGACAGGATTATTGACTAACCATGGCTTTCTGATCATGGCTGCGCCGGTGGTGATGTTTGAGAATCTTATGAAACTATGTTTCGAACGTCTTTGAGAAGAAGGAAGAGATGCAATGGATCACTTGGTGAAGGCAGGAAATCGAAGTGCGTGTAGAACCCTTCCGCTATGTCATCTTTGGCATGAACCACTAAGGCACGAATTCCTGCAATGTCGGCGGCTTGAAGCGTACGCAGCGTGGCATCCTTCAATAGCGCAGCACCAATTCCTCGTTTCTGCCAGTGATGATCTACCGCTAGCCTTGCCAGCAGCATGATAGGAATGGAATGCCTCGCTAACCCCTTCTTCACTCGCCCTGGGGCATCTTCTTGGTCTACTGATCCAACAGCGAGAGCATAATATCCGACGACGGTTTGATCGACCAACCCCACATAGGTTTGGGATCCCCCACTGTGTTGATTCTGTAATGCATACTGTTGCAGAAAGCGATTCAGTTCTACCCGTCCGCAGTCAAACGTTTCAACGGTGTGACGCTGCTGAAGCTTTTCGATACTGGGCGTCAACGCTTTTCCGTAGAGGCAGGAACAGCGTCAAAGAATCCGGGCTCAGTCAACAAGCGCTGCAGACGAGGGAGGGGCCGAATTGGGGCATCAAGTGCCTGCTGAAACTCAGACCATTTCGTTTTACTCAGCACGAATGTCTGGCGATCTGCTAGCGTTTGATCTGCCTGAGACAGCGCGCTTTCAAGGACAAATGCACTCAGCGAACGACTGGCAACCGATGCAGCCGCTTCCAATCGCCGCTTGGCTGTGGGACTCAGTCGAAGGTCCAGTTTTTCAGTACGAACTGCACGTGCTGACATTTTGCTACCTCCCCTTGGTCCTGATAGTAACTTCATAGTTAATTAATGTCAAGACAATGTCAAGACAGATGTATTATTAATAATCAATGTGTTACTGATATCAATTAGTAGTTCCATGAAAATAGTCACGAGGTCATAGCCCCAGTATGATACTTTCCGTTTTCTTCCCTGCCCAACGCAGCTAGGCCAGAAAGGAAGAAGCGCCGCGAAGCCACTCAAGAAGAGGTGTTCAGCTCTGCTGACAAGGGTTTGCGTGGAAGCATTAGACAGGCTTAGATATCAGGAGATCACGACTACCGCGATGTACGTCATCGCTTCGGCAATCTCCGATAGACTTCTTTTCGATCTCCGACCTTCACGACCAAAACGAAAAGCTCCTGATCGTTGATCGTATACAGAATGCGATAATCCCCAGAGCGGACGCGATACAGATCATCCTCGCCTGTGATCTTCTCGACACCGTGTGGACGAGGATTATCAGCAAGCTTGTCGATTCGCCGACCTATTTGAGTCCGAATGAGCTTAGGCAGGGCCCTGAGTTGACGTTCAGCAGCTGGCGCAACTTCGACTGTATAGGCCATCACCCCGCCTTACAGCCCAAGTTGCTTCTTGAGCACCGACCAGGGCTTGGTGCCCTTCTTCTTCGCTTCGGCAATTGCGGCGCGGGCATCACTCAAATCCATGCGGTCCTCTAAATCCCGCAACAGCTCCACATCTTCCACGGGCACCATCGCCACTACCGCTTTACCATGCCGTTCGACCATAACGCGCTCTTTAGTGTAGGCCACGCGATTGACCGTTTCAGCGAACACTTTCCTGGCTTCACTAACCGTAAGTGCCGACATTGTGTCCCCCCTTCATTTCGTATAATATGTACAATCTGTACACAATATACAACTTGGACAAGAGGCTGTCAAGCTTTATCGATCCATGCCAAGACAGCGGAAGAGTTGCAAACTTTTCGTTCCTCCCTGAATCATAAAAGACCCAAATATACATAGAAACCCTATGTGTTCACGGCGTGTTCTCTTTTCAGCAAACATCGCCGAAATCCACCTGAATTCGACCTGCCAAAACTGATCACGAAAAACATCGAAAGATCGCTCCTGGAGCGGCGTTCAGCTATTCCGTCAATGGCTTGTATGGTGAGGCCTGAAAAGATTAGAAGACTGGTGCTCTATCTCCCATCCGTGCTCAGCTTAGCCCTCCCCGAACTGCCTGAAAATCTATCGATGGGTATCCCTCAGACTAGCTATACGAAACACACGACACTTCCTCGTCGGTCATTTCGGTAGCCATGTGGTAGCAGAACTCCCTAACCCCATGCCTTCTCAAGCGATTGTCAGCCGCAGCAAACTAGCAAACCGCAGGTCGATTCTTTAAACTAGCGAGGAGGTTGGCGAGGTAGGTTTAGTTCACCATTTCACGTCGAGCTGGGGCTTGGAAGAAGTTCCAACTGGCCTGAATCATTGAACTTTCACAGATGCGATAATAGTGCTTGACCAAACTGGGCCTTCGGGTGCTACATATTCATCTATTTTGGTTGAGAAGAAGGAGGCGAGGATCATGGCATTGCTGATTACCGACGAATGTATCAACTGTGGAGCCTGCCTGCCGGAATGTCCGAACGAGGCGATTTTTGAGACTCGCGGCGACGCGGAGGCGAAGGGCAATCATGTGGGCGACGGCCAAGGAGTCGGCGATAGCATCTATGTGATTGCGCACGACCGCTGTACCGAGTGTGTCGGACACTTCGACGAGCCACAGTGTGCCGCCGTCTGCCCGGTCGATAATTGTTGCATTTCTGACCCACTGTATCCGGAAACGACGGAGGTTCTGCTCGCACGGGCGAAAGCCCTCAATCCGGATAAGGCAATCGATCCGGCAAAAGTTTGGAACGGGGTGCGGAACTGATCGTTTCCACTTCGAGGTTCCGTGCCACGGTTAGGCTGCTGAGAACGCTGCCGGTACAATAGCTCTCTGCTGCAGTACGAAGAGAAGAACATACAACTATGTGTGCCTTGGCATGACCGAAACGATTAGTCATGGCTGATAAAATTCCCAAAGGAATTTCTAATGCAACTGTCATTAAGGTTTTAGCTAAAGTCTTTGCTTTCCAAGCCATCGAGATCAACCTCTTGCGTTCGCATGCTGGAATATCCGATGCCAATTGGAAAACCCTGAAGACCGAAGCCTTTAAGAAAGCCTACGCGAAGCAACGCTCTTTTTATGAAGATCGCTTGACGGGTGCATTCGCTTTAGAGCGCATTTCCCAGTCTGAACGCGAGACAAGACTTCTTGAACTCTGGCTAAAACAGAGTGAGGATTCCCCCAAAGACGAACCGTGAACCAGTGCTCTCAGCATGAGAACGTGCCCTTTCCTGCGAGTGACGCCACCCGCTGGAAACAGTTTCTGACGCAGGGATTAACATCCATCGATCCTCTCTTCTGCTACCAGGACAGGACAACCCATCCCCATCTGTCCCCACTTGGGCAGTATCCTGAATTGTGATTTCTGGTGGGGTTAGGTTGTCTGTGGTCGGATCGTCTGAATTTCGTAAACCGCAGGTCAGGGCGATTGGTGCCAACCTGGTGCCAAAATACCATGACACACCATGATCCGTGATGACGTATCCCATCACAACTCTTCCCTTTTACTGATGATTGATCGTCCTGGGTGTTCTGAGGTAGGGCTTCGTCGGGACTCTTCATCAGCGGGCTCTGCTTTTTAATGATCTGGGTTATGACTAAGAGGACTTTTCTATAGCCTCGTTAGACGGCGACTCAATGGCCAACGTCTGATATCGGCCAAGTGCGGAAGTTCGGCGCCAAGGTGGCACCACCATAAAGCAGTTCTCAACACTGTCGCATTAACGTTCAGCATCAGCGGCGGGGCCCGGCGCCGTCCGCTGCATGCTGTCGTTAGAGTTCGCTTTAGACCATTGGAGCCATTGGTTCCGTGAGGCAATTTAGCCGGAGCCAAGCTATTCCGCCACAGGA
>JACAFD010000158.1 GCA_013388555.1 Nitrospirota bacterium
CAACCAAGTGTGTGAGCAGGCGCTGAATCTGATTCGAAGCGTCCCTGCAGTGGAAATCGTCCAGTCGCGAGTAGAATTGTTGTGACGGCAGCATACCCAGCAGGATGCTCAAAATGGCCACGGTTCTCACCCGCCCAACCCCAGCGCGCCAAGACGCGCTGTTCCGCGGGCAAGGCCGCAGCAAGCGATTGGGGACAGCCACCTTTCCGGTTGGTGGCCCTCGAGCCTCTGAGCGAAGCGAGAACGAAGCTTGGGGAAAGGCGCGGCCCTGGGTGAAGAGGCTGTCTTGGCAGACACAGGGTGGGTGGGTGAGATGATCGCCGGGGTCGGGCGGGTGAGAAGGACGACTTTTTCAGCATCCTGCTAGGTGGAGTGTGCGGTGGCCAAGACAGGGTATCATCGAGCCGACCGTGTCGCCGATCAAATCCGCATGGAAGTGGCGGATATCCTTATGCGGAAGATCAAGGATCCGCGCGTGCAGTCCGTCACCGTGACCGATGTGAAATTGACCAGCGATCTACGGATTGCGCGTGTGTTCGTGACGGCTATGGGTACGGAAGCAGAAGAACGGAACATCTTTGCCGGGTTGGCCCAGGCCAGTGGGTTTGTGCGCGGTGAACTGGGTCGTCGCCTCTCGCTCAGGTATCTGCCAGAGATCGTCTTCGCCAAGGATGTCAGTGGACCGAGGGGCGATCGCGTGTTGAAGTTATTGGACGACCTGCACATCAAATCGGATGGTGAAGTCGTCTGAAGAGAATGAGTTCGTAACAGCGGGGATGCAAGAATGGGGCTTGCACACAGTTGCGCTGTCGTCGACGGCGTTCTGACAATCAAGAAGGAAGCCGGCTGGACCTCCCACGATGTCGTGGCAAAGGTGCGGCATCTTCTCGGTGGAGTGAAGGTTGGTCATGCCGGTACACTCGATCCTGCTGCAACGGGAGTCTTGCCGTTGCTGATCGGGCGAGGAACCCGCATCGCTGAATATCTTGTCGAATGGGATAAAGAATATCGTGCCGTACTTCGCCTCGGCGAAACCACCGATACGCAGGATGCGACCGGAACAGTGCTGATGAGCCGGGAAACTGATCAGGTGGCACCAGAGGCGATCCAACAGGTTGTCGATCGATTTCGCGGGCCGATTGAGCAAGTTCCTCCGATGTATTCGGCGGTGAAGGTCGGGGGAGTTCCTCTGTATAAGTCCGCTCGGGCGGGTAAAACGATCGCGCGGGATGCGCGAACGATCATCATTCATACCCTTGAGATACTGGCAATTCAAGGGCGGGACGTGACCTTGCGCATTGTCTGCTCGAAGGGGACCTATGTGCGGACGCTCTGTGCCGACATTGGTGAGGCCCTGGGTATTGGCGGCCACATGTTGGCATTGGAGCGACGACGAGTGGGGTCTTTGACGATCGATCACGCGCTGACGGTCGATGAGGTGGTCAACCGTCACGTTCTCGGGCGGTTGGGAGAAGATCTGTTGTCACTGGATCATGTGTTGGACCAACTGGCGATCATGGTGGTAGATGGGGAGACTGCTGACCGCGTCCGGCACGGGGTTCCTGTGTCTGTGGCCAAGATCCTTCGTTGGGATAGCGCGGCTGATGGAGCGTACGGGTCACACAAGCCGGTCCGTATCCACGATATCGACGGATGTCTGGTAGCGATTGCGAAATGTCCGGAGATTTCGGGAGGTTCGTTCAAAATAGAAAAGGTGTTGACCGGTCAGGAGATCTGACACCTCATTGCGAGTGAAGGAAGGAAAGAGCCCATGGCATTACTCAAGGAAGCGAAGACCGAGTTGATCAAACAGTACCGGCAGCATGAGACGGATTCCGGCTCGCCGGAAGTCCAGATTGCGGTGTTGACCAACCGGATCACATATCTAACGGAACATTTCAAGCTCCATAAAAAAGATCATCACTCACGGCGTGGTCTGCTTCTCTTGGTTGGACGTCGCCGGCGGTTGCTCGACTATCTTCGCGGCGTCAGCGATGCACGCTATCGTGGGGTGATCGAGCGATTGGGCATCAGAAAGTAGTATCCCATCTCGCGGTGCGCTAGGGGGCGCACCGCGGGCAGTCATCAGTCGCACAGGTGAACACTGACATGCGCTCGCAAGCGCAATGTTCAATGAGAATGATGAATGGTCAATGAGAGAGTTGTCCCACATTCACCATTCACCATTGACCATTCGTTTGGAGCCCATCTTTGTGGGCATCTGTGGGGCCTAACCAGAGGAGTCACAGATGGTACATGCAGTTGAACTAGAGATTGCTGGGCGTATCCTGCGGCTTGAGACCGGTCGTGTGGCACGGCAAGCAGACGGTTCGATCTGGGCCTCATACGGCGACACCGTCGTGCTGGCGACAGCCGTAGCGTCTCAAGTTGCCAAGGCGGGGGTAGATTTTCTCCCTCTCACAGTCGATTATCAGGAAAAGTCCTTCGCAGCCGGTAAGATTCCGGGCGGGTATTTCAAGCGGGAGGCGCGTCCATCGGAAAAGGCCGTGTTGACCAGCCGGCAGATCGATCGGGGGCTCCGTCCACTTTTCCCTGAAGGCTATTACTTCGAAACTCAAGTCATTGCCTCAGTCCTTTCGGCTGATCAGACAGCTTCGTCCGACATCCTCGCCATTATTGCCTCTTCTGCGGCCCTGACCATCTCGAATATTCCGTTCGATAATCCGATCGCAGGTGTGAGGATCGGGCGGCTGGACGGCAAGTTCGTAGTTAACCCCGATCTCGAGACCGTGGCCAAAAGCGACCTGCAACTCGTTGTGGCGGGGACGGCTGATGCGGTCATGATGGTCGAAGCAGGGGCGAACGAATTGTCTGAAGCCATCATGCTCGAGGCAATCGAACTTGCCCATGTCGAGATTAAGAAAATTGTGGCCAAGATTCGCGAGTTACAATCCGTTGCCGGGAAACCCAAACGGAAGGTGGAGAAGGAGCAGATCGATTCCGCGCTCGCAGCTCAGGTGAAGGCTCTGGTGGCGCAAGGGATCCGCGAGGCCATCATGGTTCCGAACAAAGCGGCGAGGCAGGAGCGGTTGGATGAAATAAAAAACGACGCCGTCAAAAAACTCCAAAGTGCTGACGATCTGAATCGGGAGCGGCACGTCAAACTGGTGTTTCATGAACTGGAATATACGGAAGTCCGGAACATGATTCTGGAGAAAGGCTCGAGGGCGGATGGACGTGGCCCCGCTGATATTCGTCCGATTACCTGTGAAGTCGGTGCGCTGCCACGGACGCATGGCTCTGCGATCTTCACCAGGGGCGAGACCCAAAGTTTAGCTGTGGTCACGCTAGGGACCACGGACGATGAGCAGCGAATCGATGCGTTGGAAGGGGAATACATGAGGACGTTCATGCTCCATTACAATTTCCCGCCGTTCAGTGTCGGCGAGGCGCGGCCGCTTCGCTCACCGGGGCGTCGGGAAGTGGGCCATGGTGCATTGGCAGAACGGGCATTGGCATCAGTGGTTCCCAGCAAGGAGACGTTCCCCTACACGCTTCGCATCGTGTCAGACATCCTCGAATCCAACGGGTCTTCTTCGATGGCGACTGTCTGTGGCGGGAGCCTTGCTATGATGGATGCAGGGGTGCCGATTAGAGAAGCCGTTGCCGGGATCGCCATGGGGTTGATCAAGGAAGGCGATCGGGTCATGATCCTCTCCGATATCCTCGGGCTGGAGGATCACTTGGGTGATATGGATTTTAAAGTCTGCGGTACCAGGCAAGGCGTGACGGCGTTGCAGATGGATATCAAGATCGGCGGCATTACGTCGGCCTTGATGCAACAGGCCTTGGAACAGGCCAAGGCAGGCCGGTTGCACATCTTGAGCTGTATGGAGAAGGCACTCCAAGCGCCACGAACGACCTTGTCGGCCTATGCGCCACGGATTTTCACGATGAAGGTAAAGCAGGACAAGATCCGCGAGATCATCGGTCCTGGCGGCAAAACGATTCGCGGTATCATTGCGGATTGCGGGGTCAAGATCAATGTCGACGACAGCGGAACCGTGACGATCGCGTCGGTTGACGGAGCGTCGGCCGAAAAGGCTAAAGACATGATCAGTCGGATTACCGAAGAGGTCGAGATCGGGAAGATCTATATGGGCACGGTCCGGAAAATCATGGACTTCGGCGCGTTCGTCGAGGTCTTGCCGGGTACTGACGGACTGGTGCACATCTCGCAGTTGGCGCACCATCGAGTCCAGGCGGTGTCCGACGAGGTGAAGGAAGGCGATCAAATCCTGGTGAAGGTCCTAGAAGTGGATCGCCAAGGAAAGATCCGCCTCAGTCGCAAGGAAGCCATGCCAGCTCCGACCGGGGCTGGTGCGCCAGATCCGTCCGCCAGGTAACTGTCTTGTATCGCAAGCTTGTCCTGGACAATGGGGTGCGGGTGGTGACCGAACGGATACCGACACTCAAGTCGGTCACCGTTGGCGTATGGGTTAACTCCGGGTCGCGGGACGAGCAGCCTTCCCAGGCAGGCTATTCTCACTTCATTGAACACATGCTCTTCAAGGGAACGAGCAAACGATCCTCCGCCGAAATTTCGCGCGAAATCGATGCACTCGGCGGAGAGATGAATGCCTTCACTTCGCGTGAGACGACCACCTATTACGTGAAGGTGTTGGACCAGCAACTGGAGCGAGCGGTCGAACTCCTTTCCGATCTGTTTTACCATTCCCGTTTCGAATCCAAAGAAGTCGAAAAAGAAAAACAGGTTGTCTTGGAAGAAGTTCGCATGGTCCGGGATGACCCTGAAGATCTCGTGCAAGAGCTTCACTCGGGTCAAGTCCTGAAGCGCCATCCGCTCGGCCGTCCTATTCTGGGTCGGGAGAAGACAATCGGAGGGCTGCGGCGGCAAGACCTCCTGCACTACATTGATACCCATTATGATCCGGCGCAGACGATCATTGCCATTGCCGGGAACTTCGACCAGGCCCATCTTGATCCGATGGTCGCGCGGTATTTTGCGAAAGGCCGAAGGCCAATGACAAACAGCGTCAATGGGCGCCGCCCTCCCGACCTGTACGGCGGTGTCTTGTTGAAGCAGAAGCGGTTGGAGCAGGTGCATTTGTGCCTCGGGCTCAAAGGCGTTGCTGCCGGCCATGAGGATCGGTATGGCTTGTATGCACTCAACAGCGTCTTAGGTGGCAGCGTAAGTTCGCGGCTGTTCCAGGAGATACGGGAGAAGAGGGGACTCGCATACTCAATTTACTCCTACCTGTCCGGATATTCTGACAGCGGCATGGTCACAATCTATGCGGCGACAAGGCCGAAGGAAGTGGATCGGGTCGTGGATCTCATCTGCCGGGAGATCAGGCGTATCGGTACAAAAGGAGTCGAACGGAAAGAGCTTGAGCGGGCGAAGACCCAGATGAAAGGCAGTCTGATGCTGAGCCTGGAGAGTTCCCACAGCCGCATGAGCAAACTGGCTAAGGATGAACTCACGTATGGTCGTCACATGTCACTGGAAGATTTGCTGGTTCATATCGATCGAGTGAATGAAGAGCAGGCCTTCAACGTGGCCCGTCAATTTTTTAATCTGGATTCCCTCGCGATCACCGGGCTCGGGCCTCTCGCTTCGCGCAGTCTTCAGAGTTACAGATAAGAATGTTCTAATATCCACTCATCGAGCCTTAAATAGCGTCGCTGAATGTTCAATGAGAATACTCCTAACTTATTGATAATACGTTTCACATTTGACCATACCCGATCAGCGAGACAGGGTAAACAATTTCTTGACACAGTTTCATGATTTCAGTACCATGACCAAAATTTTCACAATTGTTTTCAATCGAGGGAACGCGACAGGAGATAGAACAAGCAAAGATCCAGCGGAGGGGACCATTACTCTGGCTGTGAAATCATTGAAATTATTCCACAAGATTCGTAGTTCGTAATTAGTGCCCATCGGTTTTTGTGGGTGTTATTTTTATGAAGGAGGGACTAGGTATGCCAAAGGCCATACTTATAGCCGTCGTTGCAGCGTTTTCCGTATTCAGCATGCTGACAGGTGAGTCCGCCATTGCTGCTGATGTAGCTAGTACTGGTGTTGGTCCCACCGACAACATTGCCGGTGGGAAGCCTATGAAGGGTGAAGTCACCAAGACCCTGAAGGGTCGTGTATGGTCCCAATGGGCCGACAACCCTGATGGGGAGTTGCTCTTCGGCATTCAATATTGGAACAGTGGTGAGCCTGGGTCTGGAACCCCGGCGGGTCGTACGTCCTCCAATCTTGATGTAAAACCACCGGATCCACTGTTCTCCTGCTGCGCCTGGGGTTTTGTGGGTGGCACCGATAAGAACAATCCCTATTCCGGGTGGTATCATGCCGCGACGACTGTCCGGTTGGCGGTGAAGGATAAGGCTCTCATGGACCAGATCATCAAGGCTTCCCAGGAACTCGTCGCCATGGAAGTGAACCTTGATGGTCGGACGATCACCGGCTTTAAGGTTATTAAGGAATAAACCTTAACCAGAACCAGTTTTAATTCTTTCATGTCCTGTTAAGGAGGACGCGCACATGAAGTTTCATGCAAAAGGCTGGGCCGTTACAGCTGCTGTGGCGCTGGTAGTCTCCACAGCCTCTGCCGCATTGGCAATCGAATCATTCCAGGAGCGTTTCGAGTGGGGCGATATGAGCAAACCGACTACCATACAGGGGCGGGTGATCGTGCTCGATCCCTACGATGAGGCGGTCTGGATTAATGTCGCTGTATTCGGCGGGAATGCCGAGAGCGGTCTCTGGTGGCAGAAGATTCACCCGGGCAAGACCCTGAAGTTCTACGCTGACAAGGGAGCCTGGGAAGAGTTGAAGAAGATGGGTCGTCTTCATGCAGGTCCGGCTGCCGCGAAGGAAGTGCCCCCGTCCAGCACGACCGACTTGATCGAGTTTACTGCGACAGAACCTGAGCAGAATCATCGTGTCATTTCCTCTGTCAAGAAGCTTCCTGAAGTGGCCGGTTCCATGGGAAAGCCGCTGAGCATCTCCGCCCTTCGTTTGAAGGAGTGTGCGGGAAAGAGTGAGGTCGAGGCAGGATGTGCGGCAGCGAAGCAGGGATTGACAACTTCTCCAAAAGGAGAGGATGCCGTGTCCATGCAGTATGATGTGTTGCTCCCAGGCGGGAAGCCGGTCGCTGGCTTGATTCCCTGGACCGCGAAATACAACACGGGCGCTAAGAGCGCTGCTCACTAAACTGAATTAGTCTCTGTGTGGAAGGCGGCATCTCCGAAAGGGGATGCCGCCTTTTTCTATTTATGGCGATTGTCTTGATCGGTTGGACCGATCCTGCGCTGTAGGTCAGCGAGGCGATTGAGCGCATCGAGTGGCGTCATGGAGAAGAGGTCAATTTGCTTCATTTCCTCAATGATCGGGTGCGGCTGGGGAAGCGAGCCGCATGTCGCTTCTTTCTCCGAAGATCCGGGCATGTTCCCGGTGGGAGCGTCCGGTTGCTCTAATTGGGCCAGGACTTGTTGCGCCCTGGCGACGACGGTTTGTGGAAGACCCGCCAGCTTGGCGACATGAATACCATAGCTGCGGTCTGCCCCCCCCCGTACAATTTTACGGAGGAACACCACGTCGCCATCACGTTCTTGGACTGCCACGCAGTAGTTCTTGATCCCCTCGCGTAACCCTTCCAATTGCGTCATTTCATGATAGTGTGTCGCAAAGAGGGTCCTGGCTCCCAAGTGCCGGCGGTCTTGGATATGCTCTGCGATAGCCCACGCGATGCTCAGTCCATCATAGGTGCTGGTCCCTCGACCGATCTCATCCAAGAGAATCAAGCTGCGGGAAGTCGCGCTGTTCAAGATGTGAGCTGACTCGATCATCTCCACCATAAAGGTACTCTGTCCTGCGGCCAAGTTGTCCGAGGCTCCGACTCGCGTGAAAATTCTGTCGACCAGTCCGATACGCGCCTCGGTGGCCGGTACGAAGCTTCCGATCTGCGCCAAGAGGACGACCAGCGCGACTTGGCGGAGATAGGTGCTTTTCCCTGCCATGTTGGGTCCAGTGAGAATCACCAGCCGGTTACCCGCGCAGTCGAGGTCCGTGTCGTTGGGTACGAACGTTAGATCGTGACTGAGCTGCTCGACCACAGGGTGGCGGCCTTCTCGAATGAAGATCGAATCTCCATCATCGACGAGGGGTTTGATGTAACGATGTAATGCAGCCGTCTCGGCCAGACCGGCGAGGACATCGAGCAACGCGATGGTTTGGGCCATCGCTTGAAGGCGCGGCATTGCGCCTGCCAACCTCAGGCGCAGTTGTTCAAACAGTTCCTGCTCGAGTGCCAACAGTTTCATTTCAGCGCCTGTGACACGCTCTTCCAGTTCTTTTAGCTCCGGCGTCATGAATCGCTCGGCATTGACCAGTGTTTGCTTGCGAATATAATCAGACGGGACACGGGATAGGTGCGTCTTGGTAATTTCGATGTAGTAGCCGAACACCTGATTGTAACGAACCTTCAGTGAGTCGATCCCTGTGCGCGCTCGCTCTTTGGCTTCCAGTGAAGCGATCCAGCCTTTGCCTTCCGTACTCGCCTTACGCAGCTCATCGATCAGAGGATTGTAGCCGTCCCGAATCGTGCCACCGTCGCGGAGTGACATCGGTGCGTCAGGCTTGATGGCTTGGTCAACCGCATCATGAACCTCACGACAATCGTCCCACGACTCACGAGCGACGGTCAGCAACGACGCGTGTAACGGCTGGAGGTGGGACCGTAGCTCCGGCAGGGCGCTCACGGACTGTTTCAAGGCAAGCAGTTCGCGAGGTCCAATGACGCCGAGCGTCACACGGCTGCTCAGACGGGCGATGTCTTGGATATCACGGAGCGTAGCCCGGATCGACACTCGTTGTGGAATCCGGTCTTTCAACTCGCCGACCGCATCGAGCCGAGCTTGAATGGCGCTGCAAGCGAGAAGCGGTCTGACGAGCCAACTGCGTAACAAGCGACTGCCCATTGCCGTTGTCGTACGGTCCAAGACAGACAAGACCGTCGGTCGGCCCTGTCCCGATCGTGGCTCACTGGCCTCCATTGGTTGAATGAGCTCGAGATTGCGAATCGTGGCGCTGTCCAGATGCATGGTGTCGCCGCTCCAGCGTGGTTGCAGACGCCTGAGGTGCCCGAGAGAGGCGGATGGTTGGGTTTCACGAAAATATCGCAGAACTGCTCCAGCGGATCCGATCCCGACGGTCAGGCCGCGACAACCGAATCCCTCGAGCGAGTGCACTGCAAACTGCGTCTGGAGTAGTCGTGAGGCTTCTTCGGGATCGAAGAAGGCCGAGGGTTTGGCGCAGAGGCGTGCTCCTGACAGTCGAGCCAGGCACGATTTGGTATTGGAATCGGGAAGAAGTATTTCTCGTGGCTCCAGTCGGGCCAGTTCATCCATCAGTTGGGTCTCTGCTCCTTCTCCCTCGAACTCTGTCACCCAAAACTCTCCAGTGGAGACGTCAAGACAGGCCAGTCCCGCGATGGATCCTCCCTTAGTAGATGGGGTCATGTCGTCGGAAAAGGCGACAGCTGCCAGGAAGTGCGATTCTCCGGGGGAGAGGAACTCAGTATCGACCAACGTCCCTGGTGTATAGAGACGAACGACTTCACGGCGCACAAGACCCTTCGAGAGTTTCGGGTCTTCCATCTGTTCGCAGAGTGCGACGGTTCGCCCGGCCTTGAGGAGTTTTGCAATATAGCCTTGCGCGGCATGGTGAGGCACTCCGCAGAGAGGCACTGGGTCGATACTGGACTTGTCGCGAGAGGTCAGGGCGATGGAGAGGAGCTTGGAGGCGATCTGTGCATCCTCGTAAAACATTTCATAGAAGTCGCCGACGCGGAACAGCAGAATAGCGTCGGCGTAGGCGCGCTTGATTTCGCGGTATTGCCGCATCAACGGTGAGACGTCTGCATCACTCATCGTGTGGCTCTCCGTGTGGTTCGTCAGTCAGTGTGGGAGCTACTCGACCGGTAGCTTTTTCGATCGAGTGGCGCAATCGTTCTAAGTCCGACTCAGTTTCCTGCAGGGCTTTTGTTTTTCGGCGGAGTTCAATCCGACCACGTATCCATGGGGGAAAGAGCAGGATTCCGGAAACCAGCAGCCCCATTCCGAATCCGGCGAGGATGGGTTTATAGATCGGAGTTGAGGCTTCAAATAGACCGAAGAAATACCAGAGTGTGACTTCCTGTTCCTGGTTCTGAAGGAAAAACGCCAGAGAGAGGAGCAGAAGAATTCCCACAAGAATCAGTCTAATCATGGCCGAATTGTTTCTTTCCTGTTCATGCCTCGGTTGCCGCTCGATGCTCCCTTGCGGCTTTGCTGTACTGCCTACGAGCGAGGGCGAGGATCTCGTGAGACTTCGGCCCAGTTACGTTTAACTCAATCGTCCGGCTCCGTGCAGCACGATGGTACAACGCAATTTCGATCCGGTCCTGCGGTAGTGCGACAAGGCCCTTATCAGCCCATTCGATGGCTGTTACGGTCTGGCCTGAAAAATATTCGATCAGTCCTATTGATTCAAGCTCGCGGGGTGAGCGAATACGGTACAGATCTACATGCACGAGCGGCAGACGCCCTTGGTATTCGTGAATCACGACGAATGTCGGGCTGGTTACGGCTGCCGGCGATGCGTTCAGACCCACCGCGATTCCGCGAACGAGCGCTGTCTTGCCGGCTCCGAGCGGTCCGTAGAGCGCAATCGTTTCTCCCCCGCGAAGCACTCGACCGATCGCTTGTCCCAGTCGAGTGGTATGCTGGTGTGATGTGGAAACCAGTTCCCACGGCAGGTCCGATGCAGGTGCGCGGCGAGCCGGATGCTGTTTTGCCCTTGCCGGCCTGGTCGCGTTAGATCGTCTTGGTTCGTTGGAGTGCATAAGGAATCTGAGCGATAAGGTCACCGGCAAGCATCCCTGGTTGTCCGAGCTGTTGGGCAGCCAAGTCACCGGCTAAGCCATGAAAATAGGTCGCGGTACAGGCGGCCTCCCATGCTGGGACCCCTTGCGCCAGTAAGCCGACGATCATGCCGGTGAGTACATCACCGGTTCCTGCGGTGGCCATGCCGGGATTGCCGGTCGGGCAAATGGCGACGAGGCCATCAGGGCGGGCAATCACGGTGCGAGCGCCCTTTAAGACGACGAACACACCACGTTCCTGGGCGAACCGTCTGGCCGTGCCTATTCGGTCTGTACTGACGCCTTGGGTTGTGGCATCGGTTCCGAGCCGGGCCATTTCACCAGGGTGTGGGGTGAGAATGGGAGGTGTTTTACATTCGGTCAGCAATAAGGCCCGACCGGTCAAGGCGTTAAGCGCATCGGCATCGAGGACGCAGGGCCGGTCCAGATGTTTCATGAGCGACTGCACGAGTTCGACAGTTTCGTGATGTGTGGAAAGCCCGGGACCGATGGCGATTGCCTTGCGTGCCTGAATAAAGGCCAAGATTCTGTCGAGGCCTGAACGGGCCAGTGTACGCGCCTTCGTTTCGGGGAGAGGCATTGTCATCGCTTCCAGTAGCTTAGCTTCCAGTACATCGTTGACGCTGCTTGGGGTGGCTACAGTCACCAGGCCGGCCCCAATGCGGAGTGCCGCCTGGGCTGCCAATGCCGCCGCACCGGTCTTCCCCACGGACCCAGCAATAATCCCTGCATGGCCAAAGGTTCCTTTATGCGCGGAGGCTATGCGTTCGGGTAAAGACTGAAAAGCACCGTCCTGTGTCAGGAGAAGGGTCCGGCTCTCGATCGCATCGACATAGGCGGATGGAATGCCGATATCTGCGACGCGGATTGTGCCGGCATGGTCGATGCCGGCACCAACATAGAGGCCGAGTTTCGGGAGACCACAGGTGACGGTCAAGGTGGCGTGGATCGCTTGACCTAGGATGCTGCCGGTATCGGCATGAAGGCCGGAGGGGATATCAACCGCAATGACAGGCTTCCCTGCGCTGTTGATGAGGTCGATGACCTCGCGATAGGTTCCGGTTACGACCGAGGACAGTCCAGTACCGAACAGCGCATCGATGAGGATATCACTGGAGGCGAAGAGGGACTGCACCTGGTCGGCAGACCGGAATCGAACGATTCCTGCTTGCCCAGCAAGCCGAATGAACCGACGATACATGGCCGCAGTATCGCGACTCAGGCCGTTAATCGGTGTGAGGAGCATCACGTGAATTCGAGCATGTCGTTGATGCAGCAGTCGGGCTACAACCAATCCGTCTCCTCCGTTATTTCCTTTTCCGCAGAGGATGGTAATGGTCTTGCCTCGTGCTGGTCCACAGTGCTCCTCCAGATGCTTGACAATTCCCTCGCCAGCCCGCTCCATCAAGACGGCACTGGGGATATGGGCTTCGATGATCGTGCGGCGATCGAGTGTCTGCATTTCGGTTCCAGTTACGATCTTCATCGAAGGCCTTGCGTGCGGGCGCGATATCGCATGGGGATTCGGGTGAGCAGGGAGGGGAAAGAGATCTGTTGCCTACATCGCAATGTCATGACAAGGGTAACATTGTTCATGAGGAAGTGGAGGTGCCGTAGCGGCTCAACTCAGCAACGCTTTCATCTCCCTCACAGCCTGGTCGAGGCCTACCAGAACCGCCCGGGCTATAATGCTGTGGCCGATGTTGTATTCGGCGATTTCTGGAATGTGCGTCAATCGCGTCAAGTTGCGATAGTCTAAGCCGTGTCCGGCATTAACGCCCATTCCGAGTTTGTGGGAAAGTTTCGCGGCCTGTGTAATGGCCTCGACTTCTCCGTCTGCTTCCTTCGAGCGCCGCATATTCGCATAGCGGCCTGTATGGAGTTCGACGAAATCTGCTGAGACTCGGTGGGAGGCTTTGACCTGTGCCAAGTCCGGTTCGATGAATAGGCTGACGGGAATGCCGCCTTCCTGAAGCAAGCTCACGATCTTCTGGATACGATCTCTGTGGCCGGCCACGTCCAGCCCCCCCTCAGTCGTGAGTTCCTGGCGCTGTTCTGGCACGAGGGTGACCAGGTCCGGTTTTATGGCAAGGGCGATTTTGGCCATCGTCTCATCGGCGGCCATCTCCAGGTCGAGCTTGGTGTGTAGGATGTCCCGCAAGAGGCGAAGGTCGCGGTCTTGAATATGGCGCCGATCTTCTCTGAGGTGGACGACAATACCATCGGCGCCGGCCAATTCCACCAACAGGGCAGCGGCAAGGGGGTCTGGGTCTGTTCCCCCACGGGCCTGTCGCAAGGTGGCCACATGGTCGATGTTCACCCCAAGTCGTGGCACGGATCCTCCGTTCTGCTATGTGGAGCTAGGAGAAACTGAGTTGCATGATGAGTGCGAAAGGTGTTGCAGTTGTAACAGAAATTGACCGGGATGGGCAAGGACTGGAAAGGAGGATTGGTGGTCTGTTGTCCCAGTTAGTCTGAAGGGTCGACATACAGAACCCCACAGAATCACGACATAATTTGACTCGATATGCCCCACGCCATTAGAATAAGCATCCTTGATACGCGGAGACGGCGATCCCTCGACGCCTCCGCGTATGCGGGGATTACAGACAGGGGATTCGGTGGGATTAGGCGACGGGTTTTATCGCATCAAACGGTTACCGCCTTACGTGTTTGCCCAGGTGCAGAGCCTCAAACTGGCGGCTCGTCAACAGGGCGAAGACATTATCGATTTCGGAATGGGAAATCCAGACCAACCGACGCCGAGTCATATCGTCGAGAAGATGATCGAGGCAGCGCGGAAGGGGAAAAATCATCGTTACTCGGCCTCTCGCGGGATTACGAAACTGCGGCATGCGATCGCTGGCTGGTACAAGCGGAATTACGATGTTGATCTGGACCCTGAAACCGAGACCATCGTTACGATTGGCTCCAAAGAAGGGTTAGCACATCTGGCGCTGGCCTTGATCGGTCCCGGCGACGTCGTGCTGACGCCGACGCCGACCTATCCCATTCATATGTACAGTTTCATCATTGCAGGAGGAG
>JACAFD010000097.1 GCA_013388555.1 Nitrospirota bacterium
ACCTTGTCCTTCCACTTTGACCGTTGACTATTGACCCTCTACCCAACTGCTATGGCTCGCCCACCTTCTACGAAACAATTGACCGATTGGGATCACCGGTACCTCTGGCACCCCTTCACCCAAATGCAGGAGTGGGAACAGGAGAAGCCGCTCATTATCGAAAGAGGAAAAGGAGCCTATCTGATCGATACCGAGGGGAAGAAGTATCTCGACGGAACCTCCTCCATCTGGGTCAATCTCCATGGCCATCGCCATCCGGTACTCGACCGTGCAATCAAACGGCAACTGGATAAGATCGCCCATTCCTCGCTATTCGGGCTCTCCAATCCACCGGCGATTCAACTCGCACGAGCCTTGATCAGAATCGTACCCAAAGGCTTGACGCGGGTATTTTATTCCGACGATGGATCGACGGCGGTCGAAATTGCACTTAAGATGGCGGTCCAGTACTGGCAACTCCGACGGCCTGAGGCCGGTCCCAAGAATACTTTTCTCCATCTGAAACTGGCCTATCATGGCGATACTGTCGGTGCCGTCAGTGTCGGCAACATCGAACTATTCCATTCACGATTTAAGTCGCTGCTCTTCCCCACAGCCGAAGCAGACCCGCCCTATTGCTATCGTTGTCCGCTCAGTCTGACCTTTCCGTCCTGCCAGATGGCCTGCCTCGACCCGATTGAACAGATTCTCAAGAAGCGCCACCATGAACTGGCCGGCTTCATCATCGAGCCGCTCGTGCAGGCCGCAGCAGGAATGATCACCTCTCCTCCCGGCTATCTGAAGCGAATTCGTGAGCTCTGCACCAAGTACGATGTTCTCTTGATCGCCGATGAAGTAGCCACAGGATTCGGACGTACCGGCAAGATGTTCGCTTGCCAGCATGAGGGGGTCACGCCGGACCTGATGGCAATCAGCAAAGGCCTCACCGGGGGCTACATGCCACTCGCAGCAACACTCACCACCGACGAGATCTACCAGGCCTTCCTGGGTAAGTATGAAGACTTCAAAACCTTCTTCCACGGACACAGCTATACAGGCAATCCGCTCGGCTGCGCCGTAGCGCTAGCCAACATCGAAATATTCCAGAAAGAAAAGTCGCTTGCGAGATTGCAACCCAAGATTAAGACGATGGCGCGACTACTTCAGCCCCTTAACCAACTACCTCATGTCGGTGAGATCCGGCAGCAGGGATTCATCGTGGCTATTGAATTGGTGGAGGACAAACAGACGAAGAAACCCTATCGGCTCGAAGAGCGGGTCGGCCACAAAGTAGCGATTGAGGCGCGCAGCCAAGGACTCTTGCTCCGCCCGATCGGCAATGTAATGGTTCTCATGCCCCCACTCAGCACGTCGCTTCCGGAACTCAGACGCATGGTTGAGATTCTGAGGGAAGCCATCACGACCGTTACCCCACGCCCTGCATCCAGCTAATATTCAAATTCATTCGACCAGGAAAGGGGCAGGCCTGGCGATTCCCTGTGCTCGCGCAACGCGCGGCCTCAGAAGGGTAGCCTGTCCGTCCTCCTGCTCGCGGAACAGAGGAGGGGATGGAGCCTGATGATCTTCTGTGCTCGAGCAACGCGCGGTCGCGGACTCCCCTCGTTGGACGCGCGCAATCGAGGATCGACCAAGCTACCCTTGAAAACGAAATGGGGAATTAGGAAGACGTGCCCAGTGTCATAGACGAAGACGACCTCGAAAAACTACAATGTCCCCATTCCTCATCCCCAGATAGGCCGATAGGAATCGTCGCTCGCATTTCGTCCTTCGCACGCGAACGTTTTCCGAGGAAACGGGATCGGTCTTGCAATGCCACATCAAGGGACTTCCCGGCGCGTGGCTGGGCTTCAGAACGGACGTCGTCGGAGGAGCGGGGGGCCCCGAACGGGTCGCTCCGGGAGGCGCGGGAGCTGGTGAGCCCCAGCCCCCCCCAATTACGCCGCACCTCAAATAAACACATTTGAAATCCCGCTTCGCGATTCCCGCTCACGAGATTTCAATTCGCGCGCCTTTCCCTACCTTGAGAAGATCTGCGGCGGGGGCTTCCTTCACGAAGATTTCCAGTCGGCCGTCGCTGTTGATGAGTGCAGACGGCTGTCGCGCCGCCCCTTCGCTGTAATTGACAACAAGGCCTTCGATGATCCGCTCGCCGATCCGAACGGACAATTGCCGGTGTTTCGTGGCTGCATGCACTTCATCAAGGTGCTGCAGGGTCATGTTGGAAATGAGATTACCGAATCGGTCAACGTGTTCGATCCGCCCTACCAGCCTATTGCCCTGTCTACTTGGCTCAACGATCGACAACGTGACAGGATCATGGATGATTCGGCCGAACGATGAAACCGGCGCTCCCTTCGCCAGCCAGGCAGCAGACGGTGCAAACAGATCTCGACCGTCGAACGTATGCCCAACGGACTTGAGGCGGTACTGTTGGTTCTCGATCTCCCGGACCTCCACGTCAGCTTCATCCTTTAGGACATACGAAAACAATCCGTTATCAGGGCCGAGAAAGTAATATCTGGCGGTTGTGACAAGGAGCGGGCGCCTCCCGCTGCCAGCGCCAGGATCGACGACGGCCACATGCACTGTGCCCTCAGGAAAATACCGATAGCAGGAGTTCAGGAGATAGGCGGCGTCTTCAACTGAATGCGGTGGTACGTGATGCGAGAGATCAACAAGGGAGGCGTGGGGATTGATGGTGAGGATCACCCCTTTCATGCTCGCCACGAAAGAGTCCTGATCGCCGAAATCGGTCAATAACGTGATGAGGCCCAGAGGATGCGGCACACTATAGCTCCTCGAAGCGAATCTCCACCACTTCGTACTCGACCATCTTGACCGGTGTCTTGACCTCGACGAAATCCCCCACTCGCTTTCCGATCAACGCCTTGCCAACCGGCGATTGAATCGAAATGCGGTTCACTTTCATATCCGCTTCATCCTGTCCCACGAGCGTGTATTCACGCTTCGACTGCGACTCCTGTTCAATCAACAACACGGTGGCGCCGAACACGATGGTTTCGGATACCCGCCCGGCAGTTTCGATGATGCGGGCATCTGCCAGCTTCGATTCCAGTTCCACAATGCGCGACTCGATGAATCCCTGTCGCTCTTTGGCAGCATCGTACTCTGCATTCTCGCTCAAATCGCCATGTGCACGGGCTTCGGCAATGGCTTCGATATTCTTGGCACGCTCGACTTTCCGCAAACGGTCGAGCTCTGCTTTCAGCGCTTCATGCCCCTTCTTTGTGATCGGTGTCGGCATAGCCTACAA
>JACAFD010000179.1 GCA_013388555.1 Nitrospirota bacterium
AATACGATCTTGCCGAAAAACTTCCGCTGTAACATCAAGTCCTGCGCCTGGCGAGCTTCCTGGAGTGGAAATGTGCGGTCAATCACCGGGATCAGCCGACCCTGTCCCACTAGCTCGGCAGCCTTCACCAATTCCGCGAGAGTGCCCATATAGGACCCCTTAATCGTCAACTGGCGGGCATAGACATAGCGCAGATTGAGTTTCACGTCTCCTCCGGTCGTCGCGCCGCACGTGATCAAACGTCCCCCTTTCGCGAGAGACTCCAGGCAGCTGTCCCAGACATCGGGGCCGATATGTTCGATCACGACATCGACACCGTGTCGCTCAGTCAGCGCCTTCACGCGCTCCGCAACCTTCTCTTTCGAATGGTTAATCACCACATCCGCACCCAAGTTCATGGCCTTGGGAATCTTTTCGTCCGACCCGACGGTCGTGATCACACGGGCCCCGGCGAGCTTTGCCATCTGGACCGCCATCATCCCGACACCGCTCCCTGCTCCCATGACCAACACCGTTTCGCCATGTTGGAGTCCGGCCAGGGCAAACAGCATATGCGAGGCGGTCACCGACACGAGAGGAAACGATGCGGCCTGCTCGAATGAGAGGGTTTCGGGAATCGGCAACAGATTACGGAATGGTACCTTCACATACTCGGCATAACCACCATTGACCACTGCACCGAGCAGTCCGTAGGAGCGGCAGAAGTTGTCTCGCCCGGCGAGACAGGCGTTGCAGCGCCAGCAACTGAGTCCAGGAGAAACAAACACACGTTGCCCGGCGGTGAACCCTTCGACGTGGGAACCGATTTGCTCGACAATCCCAGCCACATCCGACCCTACTATATGCGGCAGGACCAAGGGATATGCCGGATTCCCTTCGCGGGTCCAGATGTCGAGATGGTTCAATGCACAGGCTTTCACCCGTATAAGAACATCTTCCGGGCCGATGATCGGTGCTGGGAAATCCTCATAGGACAGCTTATGCGTTCCACCATGCTCGCGAAAGATTACAGCTTTCATAAAAACTCCTAGCTTTCAGCAGTCAGCCATTAGCTTTTCCCGAAGGATGGTCAAAACGGTCAACCTTCTCACCCGCCCAACCCTGGCAGCTATTTCACCCTCCCACCCTGAGTCTGCCAAGACAGCCTCTTCACCCAGGGACGCGCCTTGTCCCAGGCAAGGCCACAGGGAGCTGGCACATTTAAGGGGTGGATGGGATGATCCCAACTGCGCGCGTCCAACGAGGGCCTTCTTAGGCCGCGCGTTGCGCGAGCAAAGGGATCGTCCCAGCTACCCCATCCCTCATTTTCATCATCCCGCTAGAACTTCAACGTCCCTTCCACCGTCATCACACACTGACCACCCACCTTGACGGTTTGGATGATATCGTCGTCGGACTCGACTTGCACGAAAATTTGCGAGGGGCGCTCGATCTCATAGCCCTGTTCGATGATTATTTCCGTCATTGGGGCCACTTCTACCACCCCGTTCTGCACCAAATAGGCCCCCAACGCACCGCTTGCGCTGCCAGTCGCGGGGTCTTCAAGTATCCCGATCGAGGGAGCGAACATGCGCGTATGAACCGTCGCAGACGGTTCCACAGTCACCGTCGTAAAAACCATGATGCCGTTTGCGCCAAAGCGGCGACAGATGTCCATGATGGCGGAGGCGTCCGGCTGGATCGAGCGAACAGCCGTGAGCGTGCGCACAGGCACAATCAATACTGGTAGCCCGGTGGACACCACCTCGATCGGCCACTTCGTGTCGGTGATCACATGTTTCGCCAGGCCCAGCACTAGGGCGATCTTATGCAAATCCTCCGGATCATCCACGGGCCCCAGGAACTCTGGTTTAGGCTGCGTCATCACCACCCGCTCCACCAGCCCGCCTTCGGCATGGAGCTCTACCGGGAATAACCCGATATTGCATTCCTGCATGAATCGCGTCATCGGTTCTTTGACTGAAATAATCCCCAGCTCGGCAAGAATGAAGAATGTCCCCAGGACCGGATGGCCGGCAAATGGAATCTCCTGTGTCGGAGTAAAAATCCTGAGTCTGACAACCGCTGCCTGATCCGTCGGAGGCAGCACGAACACGGTCTCGGAAAGATTCATCTCCCGCGCAATATGCTGCAATTGGACATGGGTGAGACCTTGCGCATCGGGAAACACCGCAACCGGATTCCCGCCGAATGGCTGCCCGGTAAACACGTCGGCCTGATAGAACTTGAGGAACCGGCGGTCAGACATCTCTACTCCCTGCCGGAATGTTCACATCATTCTCTGACCAGCTTGGACGATTGACAGGTTTACATGCCTTTGTCAGACTCGGCCCATGTCTGATGTGACTCAAAAAGACGTGGATCACGCTCTAGAGGTACTGGGGCTCACACTCCCCGTTACCTCTGAAACCCTCGCTCGGAGCAGGCGAGTGCTGCTGTATACCTGGGACCCAGCCCGCTACGCCAATCTGACCAACAATCCCAAGAAATATATGGAGGCCTACAAGAAAGCTGAAGAAATGACTAAACTCGTCGAAGCCGCCCATGCGCTACTCACCGCCGTGCTAGTCCCCGACGACGCGTCAGACGTGAATCGTGAAACGTGAAACGTATCTCGCGAAGCGCAATCAGCTCGAACCCCGCAAGTTTTTCAAACGCCTCACGCTTCACGAAACAGAGTGGCTGACCACGCGAGCCATTCCTTCCGTTCCATCTTCGCTTCCGTTCTTTGCGACCGGCCAGGTAATCAGCCCTGACACGCCTTCCGGCGATCCGACAGGCTGCGTCTGCTGCGCATAGATCTGCGGCAATTGGTTCGTCCCGAATTTCGAGATATAGAGGAAGACATGCTCACGTGAGTTCACGCGCACGGCCCAGGGATGAAAATCATTCTTGTAGAACTCTTCGCAGAGCTGCATCGCGTCCAGGCAGGAAAGGGTGCTGGGGTCGTTCAACGTGTAGTAATAATCCAGGGGCAGGTCGTATTCCTCCTGCTTGTGGATCGTAATGCCGAACTTCTCCGGATTGCGCACCATCGGCGTATGGCGATAGGCCACAAAGTAGAACAGCTCCATCGAGTGAATCACCGGCTGGTTGTCGAGGACGAACTGGCGGGTCTCTAGCGCTTCATCGAGCGTTTCGCCTGGAAACCCGTAGAAGGCCATCACATGGTTCCAGATTCCTGCCTGCGCCGCCATATGAAGATTACGCTGGATCACGCTCTTCTTGGCATGCTTGTCCATGAGGTTTAGTACCCGCTCGCTGGCTGACTCCATCCCATAATAGAGCGTGCAGCAACCGGCCTTCGCCGCAAGATCCCACGTCGCCTGATCTTGGAGCGTCTCCTCAAAACGAATGAGCGTCGTCCACTTGATCCCGACGTTCTGATCGACCAAGAGCTGCGAGACCTTCTTAAACAGCGCCGGAGGATAGGATTCATCGGAGAAGAGAAAATGGCGGCAGTGATACTTGTCCCGCAGCGCTTTAATCTGTTCGACCACTTGTTGCACCGGCACACCGCGATATTGATCGAAGTAGCCCTGTCCATGGTCGCAAAACGTGCAGCGGCCCCAATAGCAGCCACGCGTCGCAAGGTAGGGGATGATCAGCTCCGGCACGAAGTACCGATCGAGCGGCATCCCCTCGAAATCCGGCAAGGGCAGCGCGGTCGTCTTCTCGGTGTAGACTTCCGGATTCCGGTGCAGGCCTGAAGCATCGCGATAGATCAAGTTGGGTACGGAGGCGATATCTCTCTCGCCGTTCAATGCCTCGATGAGCCAAAGCAGGGCATGCTCGCCCTCATAGAGGATCGCCGAGTCAAATACTTCCTTGAAGAACCGCTCGTGATTCGCGAGATCATCCTGCAACCGCGTGATCACGTTACCTCCCACCACCACATGGATCTGCGGGAACGTCTCCTTGATCATCTTGCCGAACGTGAGCCCTGCAAGCAGTTGCATCTGCGTCCCGATGGAAATCCCGACGACGTCCGGCTGTTCTTTCGCGACTCCCGGCATAACCAGCTGATTACAGAGATCCCGATAGACGTTTACCTGTTCATCTTCTAAACAAGCCAACACTTCCTTGGATACACCCGGGCGATAGCCTAAATTGCTTTCCATCGGATAGAAGACGAGCGAGGCAGGATAGTAGGCGGTGGAGATGTAGGCCATCGCTTCGCGAAAGGTATTCAACGCACCTTCCAACATCTCGGCCTGGTAGAAACGCTCGCCGCGCACGATTAGCTTGGCAACTTCGGCCCGATCCGCCAGATCGAATACATCCACCTCATAGGCCTCCTCCACGACGGCCTTGTGATCCACCTCCTGCTCCGTCAGAAGCCCCGCCTTCTCCTTGTCTTGCAGCGCCTTGAGTTGCATCCCCAACCGGGCCTTCACCCAGATCAGGAACTCCATGCTGAAGAAGTGATCCCACATCCCGATATTGATGTCCCGCTGGATTACTGTATGGCCCGCCTCCCGCAGCACGGCAGTCAATGAGGGCAAAGCCAGATAGGGAGCCGTCGGCACCCACTCAGGCGGAAAGAGCAGCATAACCTTGGACTTCTTCCGGCCGGCCTTGGCCAATGAAGCGAGACCGTCTATGTGAAGCAATTCAGTCATTGTTCGTCGTTTGTATATCGCCTGCTGACAAGCTGACAGGAATCACGCTGACATCGGATTAGAGCATGTCAGCTTGCGGCTTGTCAGCCTGTCAGTCAATTCACACTTCACATCTTCCCCGCCAGCGTCGGCGCCGCGCCTACTATCTTGGCCGCCTGATATTGCAACTCCGGCAATTTCTGCAATCCGAACCGTGCAATGTAAAGAAAGATGTACTCGCGAATGAAGAGCCGCAGGTCCCAGCCGGAGTTGTGGTTCCGTTCGAATTCTTCGAACACCCGCTCCGCTTCTTCGATACTCATCCCGTCCTTGACGGTGTAGTAATAATCGAGCGCCAAATCCCACTCTGGATTCTTGTAGGCGGTCACGCCCCACTTGTCCGGGTTCTTCGCGACCGGGTTGTGTCGACCCAGGTCGAAGGTGCCGAAGCCCAGCGAATGCACATGGTTCTTGTTCGCTTCGAGAAATTGCACCGACGACCAGGCTTCTTCCCTCGTCTCACCGGGAAAACCGAAGAAACCCATACAGTGATTCCAGATGCCGGCCTCCGCCGTGTACTTCAGATGTTTCGTCATCACCTCCGTCGTCGTGGCCTTGTCCATCAGCTGAAGCACCCGCTCGACGCCCGACTCATAGCCGAAGTGGAGATAGCGGCAGCCTGCGTCCTTCGCATCCTGCCAGACCTGATCCTCCAGCAGGCTCTTCTCGAATCGCATGTGCGTCGTCCAGACGATGCCCATCTGGCTCTCGACCAGGCCCCGCACCAGCTTACGGAACAGCGCCGGCGGGTACGACTCGTCGGTGAAGTGAAAATGCATCGCGCCGTACTTATCGCGCAGATATCGGATCTCCCCTAGAATGTCCTGAATCTTCTTGCTCCGGTAGCCTGCCGTATAGCCCTCGCCATGGTCGCAGAACTCGCAACGGCCCCAGTAGCAGCCGCGCGTCGCCAGATAGGGCAGGATCTTCGTCGGCACAAAATACTTCTCCAGAGGCAGACCGTCAAAGTCTGGTGGCGGCAATGTGGCCATGTCTTCCGCATAGCTCGTCGCCGACGTATGCACCCCGATTGCATCCTTATAGATGGTGTTGGGTACATCGGCGAGGCTCCGCTTTGCCCCCACCGCCGACACCAGCTGGACAAAGGCCGTCTCCCCTTCATAGACCACGGCACTGTCGAAGTATCGGAACAGCGGAGACTGAGGAAGCACATCGCGCAGGCGCGTCACAGTATTGCCACCGATCGTCACATGGATATCAGGGAAGTGCTGCTTGATGAGGGCGCAGAAGGTCATCGAGGAGAACATCTGCTGCTGCAAGACGATCGAAATGCCGACCACGTCCGGCTGCTCCTTCTCGATCACCGGTTTAACCAAATGTTCGAACACATCCCGGTAGACATTCACCTGGGTATCGTTGACCGCATCCATTACTTCAGATGAAACGAACACTTTGTACGAAAGATCCGTCTGCATCGGCGGCATGCAGATCCGCGCCGGAGCATAGACCATAGAAATCACCGAGGTGACTTCGCGAAAGACTTGAATCGCCCACTCTAACTTGTCGATATCATAAAATAGTTCACCGCGAACGATTGCCTTAGCCTTCTCCGCTTTCTTGGTCAACTCCTCAATCCGTTTGCGGGACAGATCGCAGAGCGCCATCTGCAAATCCATTTCACCGGCATCCAAATCCCGCTTCTTGGAGAGCTTGCGGAGCCGGTCCAGCTGCTGCGGCACCCGGCGCAGAACTTTCTTCAAAAAGTCCTCGCTGAAGTACCAGTCCCACATCTCGAGGTTGATGTCTTTTTGGATGACGGTATGGCCTGCCTGGCGGAGGACGGCGGTGAGGGAGGGAAGGGAGAGGTACGGCTCGCTGGGGAACCAATCGGGTGGGAAGATGAGCATGACTTTCATCTTCCGGCCGCTGGTGGCTTCGGAGGCTTCACGATGGAGCATCATGAGCTCCTTTGAAGCCCGTTCGCCCTTCGTATACTCAATCCGCATTCCAGCTCGCTCTCCTACCTGCAAACTGACAAGAAACTATCAGAAAGCCAAGGGGTTAGCCACAAGAGGAGATATTGTACGGGCGTGGGAGAACGGGGGT
>JACAFD010000196.1 GCA_013388555.1 Nitrospirota bacterium
GTGTAGGACCGAGGAGTCAAGCAGCCATAGGATCACGTGGAGCGGTTCAGTGGCTGGATCAGTGTCCTTCGATCCGCAGGCCACGGCCGTAGGGATTCGTGGGACTGTTGGGATTGTAGGGACTCCCGGCGCCGTAGGGATTCTTGATCGAGTCCGGCGAGGACGGAGAGCCGTAGCGGCCGTAGGGTTACTGTTCGAATAAGGAGCATACGGGTTGCACTCAGCTTGCCGCGACAGTTCCCCTGCTGGTCATACAGCCGAGTCGCATCTTTCCGGCTGTCGTCCCAATGTAAGAATACAAGACGCGACCGCACTGTTTTCCACTCGGATGGGCCGGACTCATTTGCTCGGGGCTAAGAAGTAGACAGGCTTCAACGGCAACAACTGACGATCCGCTTCTTCGACCTTCGCATAGTGTTCCAACCAGAGATCGAAAAACTGCTCGAGCCCAAGGAGCGTAATCTTTCTCTTTTCCTGTGTTCTGGCTTCGTTCTCTGCCTCACGGGTAAACCCGCCAGCCGAAACAAACAACCCTACATCCTGATCACCCAGAACAGCCATGAAGGATCGGAGCCCATCCACAGCGACCTTGTCTGTACGGCGTTTAACCTGGACTTTGATTCTTGGCATATTAATCCCCAATGGATCTGTATGTGCCAGGATATCGATACCACCATCTCTGCCAGGAGGAGCGATCCAAGACACGTGGTAGCCCATCGCACGGAGAAGCGCGGCAACAAGGTTTTGGAAATCATAGGGGGCCATCGAACGAAGATGCCGTTCTATATCAATCCATGCAGATTCCTCTGCTTCTTCAAAAGTCCCCGTAACATCAGCAGCCTCAGCTTCCTCTTCTGCAACATCATCACTAGGCTCAGGCCGATTGGCCGCCCACTGACGGTAAAGCCTTCTAACTTCAGATGTGAATTTCTCCGGATCTTTGAAGTCCTTGTAAGCCCTCAGTCCTTGCTCCGTCACACTCCAACGCCCTTTTGACTTCAGAATCCACCCTGCTTTCACAGGGCCGATCGTTGCGAACCGCACAATTTTTTCAAAGCGGCGGACAGTAGGGTTATTGGGATACGTACTTTGTTCAAACAATGAGAGTGTGATGGAATCCTCAACTTGCTTTAGCACATCTTTCGCCTGGAGGCCTTCCGGATGATCCTTGAGGACTTCGATGACCTTTCGGACCAATTCCCCACGCCGCTTCGTTGTGATTTCAGCCATATAAGTGCTCCGTTTGTCCTTCGCTATGTTTCTTTACTCCCAAGGTCATTCGCTATCAGTCGAAACTGTTCCAGTGCTGCTTCGAGGTCGTCGACGATTTCTTGGGCGATGATGTCGGGGTTGGGAAGGTTGGCGGAGTCTTCTAAGGAGTCGTCTTTGAGCCAGAAGATGTCGAGGCTGGCTTTGTCGCGGGCGACGAGTTCGTCGTAGTCATAGGCACGCCAGCGGCCCTCTGGTTTCTTGTCGGACCAAGTGGCTTTGCGGGTGTGGCGATTGCCTCCGGCCTGCTTGGCTGGCCGGTCGAGATTGCCGTTGTAGCATTTCACGAACTCGTCGAGGTCTTCGCGCTTGAGCGGATCGGTCTTGAGGGTGAAGTGCTTGTTGGTGCGGAGATCGTAGATCCAGAGCTTCTTGGTCCAGGGGGTCTCACTCGCCTGCTTCTTGTCGAAGAAGAGCACGTTGGCTTTTACGCCCTGCGCATAGAAGAGACCAGTCGGCAGTCGCAGGAGCGTGTGCACATCGCACTCGTGCAGGAGCTTGCGCCGCACAGTCTCACCCGCCCCACCTTCAAACAGGACGTTATCAGGCACTACGACTGCGGCGCGGCCATTTTGCCTGAGCAAGGTTTTGACGTGCTGGACGAAATTAAGTTGCTTGTTGGAGGTCGTCGCCCAGAAGTCGTCACGTTCGACGATGTCCCGTTCCTTAGAGACTTGGCCTTCCTCGCCGACGATGGTCGTGCTGCTTTTCTTCCCAAACGGTGGATTGGTCATCACGATGTCGAACCGATCCCCAGGATCGGAGGCCAAGGAGTCAGATACGACGATAGGCAAGTCTTTGTCGCTCCCGATACCGTGGAGCATCAGATTCATCGCGCAGAGCCTAGCCGTGCTTTGAACGAATTCCCATCCCTTGAACGTGCCTTGCTTGAGCTGTCGCTTTTCGTCCTTGGTCAGGTTGGGATTATGCTTCACGATATAGTCGTGTGCAGCCAGGAAAAATCCTCCGGTTCCGCAAGCTGGATCGCAGATCGTATCGTTGGACTTCGGGGCAATGGCCGCTACAATCTCGACAATCAGCGGCCGAGGGGTGAAGTACTGGCCCGCGCCGGACTTGGTATCCTGCGCGTTCTTCTCCAGTAAGCCCTCGTAAGCATCCCCCTTTACATCGGCACTCATTGTGGACCAGTCTTCCTTGTCGATCAGATCCACAATCAGCCGCCGAAGCTTGACGGGGTCCTGAAACTTATTCTGGGCCTTGGTGAAGATCAGCCCGAGCATACCTTTCCCTTTGCCGAGTTCTTCCAGAAGATGCCGGTAGTGGTCAAACAGGTCGTCGCCGTCCCTTTTAACCAGGCTGGGCCAGCTGTACTTGTCGGGAATTTGGCTGGGCTGGTTGTACGGAGGCTTCGTCCGCTCGTCTGCCATCTTGAGAAAGAGCAAATACGTCAACTGCTCGACGTAGTCGCCGTAACTCATCCCGTCGTCGCGGAGGACGTTGCAGTAGTTCCAGAGCTTTTGAACGATGGCGGAAGAGCTCATGGTTAATTACCGTTGAAACAATGACGGTTGACTCGATGGGACTAATCTCTTTGCCTCTTCAAACATCCTATCTGCATTGGGCGGCAACCCAACTTGTTTCAACATGCCTTCGATGTCCTCTTTGCAGATTACAGCGATTCCGTGCTCTCCAGCGGTTTCGAGGTCCACTGCCACTTCGTCGCGTGAAAGAGGTGTCACGATCGCGGACTGGAGTTGCAAGTAGCCGTAGCCAGCATCTGTCAGCTTGGCTTGGATCAATTTGGTTCTCTGGACTAGCTTGGCTAGCTTGTCATTTTCATTGAGGAGGCCAACTGTGCACTCGATTATTCCCACATGACCAAGCGGCGTAAGCACGATTATGTCAGGGCCCTTCTGAAGTTTTGGTATGCGACCATAGTTCACAACCGAGAATCCGAGCAAACTTAATAGCGTGGAGACTGCCCCCTCAAATGCGTATTGTTTATCTGTTTCGGGTGTCAGTAACATTCTTCTGAGAAGCTCTAGATCTTGGTCAAACACTTGGTGAATTGCATGGCGCGGATTGAGATGTTTCTTGGGATCAGTTACCCACCAGTGATGAAGTGAAATACGGTCGTAGCTTAAGAATGCCTGTAACATGGCCGCTTTCCCCACCGAGATTCGATGTGACGCTATTTTGAGATCAGCTTCGTCTCGCCATTGAAAGGTATCACCAGTGATACTCGCTCGAACTGTCTGCTGGCCCTTTTGGAGAATCCGGTAACCCAAGCGCAGCTTGCTAACATCAAGCGCTTTTGCGGCACGACATTCGATGATAGCCTCATCCCCATCAATTGTTGAGGTAAGGCCGATTGCTCCAGGAGACCTTGCAATAATCTCCAATGTCGTGGAGTCCCCAATTTGGGTCAACGTGGGTAACCCGCAATGTTCGAGCAACTCGTCCAATGCGTCAAATGGGACATCAGCAGCTCTCATCTCCCAATCAAGTTGTCTTGAGTCGCCCGATGTGACCAGTAGGTTATGTTTTGCGATGCCTCGGATAAGCAGGCTCGGTAGCCGCGGACCGTCCGAGATGAACGGGTGATAGATCGGGGCGAAGTAACTTGAAAAAGACCCTGAGGTCTCGGCAGCGAGAGAGACAACATCATCAAGGCCATCCATTTCTCCCGCTTTAGCCTTCACGATCAAGGCGGCGATATCAACTGCTGCTGACTTTACGAATCGACCTGCGACAATATGCTCCGTTGAAAATATGAAGGGCGTTTCGTTGATTCCAGTGAGGCTGGGCTCCAAGAGAATCCGGCCATACAACAGGCGAGTGCCCTCCGCTGTTTTCACCCCAACATACGAATGCACCGCACACACGTAAGCCCCCTTCCATGCAGAGAGAAGGGCTCTAAAACTGTCAAAATCTCGTTCGTGTGGACTGCTCATAAGCTAGTAATTAGTGCTCCCATAAATGCTTTGCTTAATACCGCTTGCCGCAGACGGTCGGCGCGGGTGAGGTTGGCTTCGACGGCTGCTTCAAGTTCCGCAATGACCGACAGGCGGCGCTCGACTTCAGCGACAATCTGCTGTTGCTCAGCGAGAGGTGGGAGTGGTATGGCAATTCTTCTGAGCCCTGCGAGCGGAACTGTCTTTTGAGCAGTACCGGTTGCCACCTTTATTGCCTGACTCAAGACGGCCAACGAGTTTAAAACATGAACCAAATAGGAAGTGGGTGATAACTTATGAGATCGAAGTACTCCGATATGGCGCTGGATACAGAATTCTCGGTCGGTATCCACACGCAAGGCAATTCCAAAGCTACCGACGAGCGTATACAAGATGTCGTCATGGGTAGGTTTTCTGAAAGCATCGACCGCGTCAGCATACTGGCGTGACACGAAGCGAGTATCCTCAAACTCAAGCTTTCCTGACCGCACATTCCCAATCACGAGAAAAGGCACTCCCGAATCGGTTTGAGGAGGCGGCTGATGGTCGCCATCAGTGATATTGAGCAAGAGCTGATCCAGACTCGCCCACTTCCAGTTGTTCGGCAGTCGCGGAAGGCCAGTGGTGTCGGGCGCGGCAGGTTCTTTGTAATATCCCGCTCTATTCCATTTTGCTCGGCGTTCGGCAAGGGTGCGTTCGAGGAGTTTACTAGCTGGTTCAACGTCTGGATGCTGCTTGCGCCAGTCTTCGGTCAGCTTCCCTTCGACGGCGGCTTTGAGGACAGAGGCTTTGTAGCGTTTGAGGTTGGCTTTGACACGCTTGAGATTGTCGACGGCTTCGTCGAGGCGGGAGAATTGCTTTTCGATCTCCGCGACGATGAGCTTCTGTTCTTCTAGTGGTGGCTTGACCAGCTCAGAATCCTCAAACTTTCCTTTGGTGATATGTGCTAGCCCAGCTCCTCCATGTGCGGCGCGGATGTATTCGTTTAGGTTCTGGTTGATCGCAAGCTGGAGAAACCTTTTATTGAAGTCAACGTCATCAAACATCACCTTGAAGATGTGCTGGTTTAGCCAGGCCTTCCCACCACGCCATATATGGGCGCCAAAAGAAGTTCCAGGTGTGCCAGACCAGGCGAAAAGTAAATCACCATTATTGAGCAAGAACTTCTTAGGCAGATCGCCTTCGTAGTAATTGAATGGAGCTTCCGTATTATTGAGGTTTTGGATACGGACAATCGGGAGCCCTCTCTCTTTCCATTCACTTGGTTTAAAGGCCCGTCCGTTTATCAATCTGAGAACATCGCCAATGCGAGCCTTGTTCCATCCATTCGTTGTTTTATTCCCTGTGATTGTCTTCACGCCGCCAACGCCCCATTGAGTTCTTCAATAATCTTGGTCAGCTCATTGCCGAAAATCTGATGCACCTTTCCTAGACCACCTTCGCGGTTGAACGGCGCCAACTCAAAGTCGTCCGGCTCCATACTCAAACTCGCCGCTATATGGTCCCGGATCATCTCCAACCACCGGCGCTGTTCGTCCGTAAACTTCTTCCTTCTACTTTCTTGTTCCCCTAGCCAAGCCTTGAAGTTGGTGTTGACCTTCTCAGGAAAAGGCACCAACTCGTTGTCCTGATGCGTGGCGAAGCGAACGAGGGAGACGAGATCCGTGAGGATGCGCTTGCTGCTCGCGCCTTTGACCTTCGACTTCTCCAGTGCGGCGTAGGCCTGCCAAAGTTGCGATTCATTCCAGAGATAGGGCGGTTTTTCGATGGCATTGGCGAGATCCTTAATATCCTCGAACTTCAGTCGCTGTTTGTATGGTTTGCTGTAGAGAACCTGCAGGGCGGTAATTTCGTCCTTGTGCTGCGTGATGAACTGTTCGAAGGATTGCACGATAGTACGAGCGCGCGCCAATGCCTCGACGCTGAAGCCTGCTTCGATGACTTGGTCCTGGCTGACGTGGTCAATAGTTAGTTCGTTCTTCTTCTTGATATCGATGAGGAGTTCGCGGAGCTTCGGGTCTTGAAATGGCTTGGCTGCCCGCTGAATCAACGCGGTGGCCACCTGCTGAATCTGCTGTTCAGTCGGTTTGCTTATTCCGAATTGCTGCGTGGCTCGCTCTTCCTGCCGATCGGGATTGACTGCTTCCACGAGACCCCGACTGAGGTCCTTGAGCGTGAGACCCCCGCTGGCTTTGGTAATAGCCTGTTCATCTTCCTTCGTGATGCGGTGCTCCATGCGAGCCAGCCGTCCGGCGATGCTAGTGAGCACGTCTTCCTCCGTGTTCCCCAGGGCGACGGCTTGGAGTAGCTTGTCGAAGGCAACGCTGGGCTTTTTCTCCATCGGTCGCGCGTCGGTCTTGTCTTGTTCGCAGACACCAACAGTATCGACGATGACGAAGTGGTCTTTGGTCGTGGCGTCGGGGGTAACGGCCTTCAGATCATCCGGCTTGATGATGCGGACGCCCCGGCCCTTCATCTGCTCGAAGAAGGTGCGGGATTTGACCGCGCGCATGAAGACGACAATCTCGACCGGCTTGATGTCGGTCCCGGTGGCGATCATGTCCACCGTGACGGCGATGCGGGGATGGTAACTGTTGCGAAAGGTCTTGATGAGGTCCTTGGGATTCACACCGGTGGTGCGATAGGTGATCTTCTGGGCGAATTCGTTGCCCTTGCCGAACTCCTCGCGGAGGATTTCGACGATGTTCTCCGCGTGGGCGTCGTCCTTCGCAAAGACAAGGGTCTTGGGCACCTCGGTGCGGCCGGGAAAGATCTCGGTGAAGAGCTTCTCCTTGAAGGCTTTGACGATGGTGCGGATCTGGTCCGGGGCGACTACGTCGCGGTCGAGCTGGTCGGGAACATAGGCGAAGTCGTCGTCAAGTTTCTCCCAACGTTTTGCGCGCGTTTCACGATTCATCACCTGCACGCTGTACCCGGCATCGACCGTTGAGCCCGCCTGAGTTATGGCGGTGCGGATGCGATACACATCGTAGTTGACGTTGACGCCGTCGGCCACGGCCTGCTCGTGTGAGTATTCCATAACGAGGTTCTGATTGAAGAAGCCGAAGGTCTGTTTGTTGGGCGTGGCGGTGAGGCCGATGAGGTGGGCATCGAAGTATTCCAGTACCTGCGCCCAGAGGTTGTAGATCGACCGGTGGCATTCGTCGGTGACGATGATATCGAAGGTCTCGATGGGAATGGCCGGGTTGTAGTCGATGGGCTCTGGTTGTTTGAAGAGCCGTTCGAGGCCAGACACGGAGGCTTCTTCGTCCTCTTCTGATAGCTCCCGCCCCTTCAGCATGGAATACATGCGCTGGATCGTGCTGATACAAACCCGCGCGGTGGTATCAAGCGTGTTGCCAGCCAGCCGCTGAACGATGAACTCTTCGGTGAATTTGAAGTTGTTGTAGGGTGAGACGTACTGCTGGAATTCCTTCAGCGTCTGGTCTCCGAGGTTGCCGCGATCTACCAGAAAGAGCACGCGGCGTGCACCACCGAACTTGATAAGCCGATAGATGAAGTTGATGGCAGTGAAGGTCTTCCCGCTGCCGGTGGCCATTTGAATCAAGGCGCGTGGACGATCCTGAGCCAGCGACTTTTCGAGATTGTTAATCGCAGTGACTTGCGCGGGCCAGAGGCCGGTGGTACTCAGAGGTGGCAGGGTCTTCAAGCGAGCGCGGAGAGTCGTTGCTGCTTCTGCGGCTAGGGACGCGCCGTGCAGATCCTTCGGGGCTTCGATGCACTGCGGGATTAAGGCGGCCAGTGTCTCGGGTCGATGGAAGCTGAACACAGGACGGCTGCGAGGTTGGGGATCGAGGCCGTTCGTGAATCGCGTTTCCACGCCGGTGGTCTGATACAGAAAGGGCAATGGTCGGATATAGGCGGGTAAGTCCGCGGGGAGACCCTTGCTGTACTTCTCGGCCTGGACTTCCACGCCGATGAGGGTCACGCCTTCTTTCTTGGCTTCGATGATACCAGCTGCCTTGCCGTCCACATAGAGGAGATAGTCCGCGAAGCCGTGCCCGCTCACGAGGGGAAAATTTCTGAGGACTACGCCCCTCCCGGCATAGAGATTTGCGCTCTTGTAGTCCTGAACTTTCCAGCCTACCTGTTCCAGCGCCTGGTCGATGTGTTCGCGCGCCTGATCTTCCGGAGTGGGCATGGGGCGCAGAATACCCCTTTCCCCGCGAGAAATCACGCTGGCTTTCAGGGAATCGTCGTGCGTCGTTCGTGAGGCATATCTCGTGACGCGTTTACTGGATTTAACGAGATGCGAGCGACAAGATACAAA
>JACAFD010000007.1 GCA_013388555.1 Nitrospirota bacterium
CCCCCATCTGTTTGGCGCCCTTCATCATGGCAGCGTTAAGCGGGAACATGAAGAAGAGGCAGGACAAGGTGGTGGCAACTTGAGGCACTGACAAGCCGACTCGCACGTTTGCCGGGATATAGTACCCGTAAATCGCCAACCAGATAATGTTGACATAGGCACAGGCAAAAAAGACGCCCATGAAAATATTACCGAACTTTGACCAGGATACAGTCGAGACCTTATTGCCTCGCATGTACCAGACGAAGCTCAAAATGGTCGTCGTGATAATGACGTTAATACCGCCGTTTTTGGCAGACATGACCCCATAATTTCCCAACACCGGATGTTGCTGACCACCCATCGCTTTGAGCTCAGCCGGAGTCATGACGATCGTGTGGGGAGTGATGAAGACCAGGTAACCGCAACAGAGGATGAACACGAGATACTTAATGTACCGTTGATACTTCTCAGCGCCGCGCATACGGCCAAGTGCCTGCCAGAGATAGTAGTTCGTGCTCAAGAAAAGAATGCCGATCATGGTGGCTTGAATAATGAAGAGCCAGGCCAGGAGACCGCCCATGAGCGTGATCCCCATCTGTTGCCGGTAGGCATAGACCTCCCGCATCAACCAGTACCCTGCAAAGGGTAAGGGGATCAGGAATGCCACACCCAGCGCCATGGCGATATAACCCATCCAGTCATAATGCGCACGATCCTCGTCCGTTTTTGATGCCAAAAACTTGTAGGCCGCGTACGCCGCCACGACACCACCACCGAAGGCCATATTTCCCAAAATACGATGCACGTTGAGCGGATTCCAGAGGGCCGTATGAATGACGTGCCAAATGTTCCCCAGGAACCGGCCCTGTTCATCGACGCCGGCCGGTGACATCATGAAGCCGATCCAGGAGTTCGCCAGGAACATGAGCAGGGTCCCGATCACGTTCAACACCACGGACATGCTCAAGTGAATATATTTGAGGAACCCCTCCTTCATCTTGTCCCAACCGTAATAATAGATGTAGAGAGTTCCGCTCTCTGCGACAAACATCAGGGCATAAATATGCATCACCGGACGGAAAATACTGGATAAGTAACCGAAGAATGCGGGATACAGCGTGAGGAAGGTGAAGATCAGAATACCACCAAGAATCGCGGTCAACGAATAGGCCGTCAGGCTGATCTTGATGAAATCGTAGGCGAGCTGGTCATACTTCTTCGCCATCGCCTTATCTTTCGTCATGACCCCCATGAACTCAATAACCATGCAGAAGATTGGGACTGCGAGCACGAAGCTCCCGTAATACAGGTGCTGCTGGTTCGCGAACCAGAGCAATACGCGGCTTTCGAAGTTGTACCGTGGATAATCCTTGGGACCGTCGACGGTCTTCGGAGCAGGAGCGCCAATGGCAAGCCCCTCCGTCTTATAATACACATCCCGCCCCTTCTCGAACTTCGCATCCCCTTCACCTTTCACTGCATCAGGGGCATCAGCGCCTATAGCCAGTGAAGGAAGCGATACGGCGATGGGGAGCAGGAGAAGGCCGATCATCGCGGCAAGCGCCATGATCGAGAACAGCTTCTTCCCGACTACACGTCCCATGAAATACCTCCTTGATGCATTCAGAAAAAAACTCATCTCATGTTTCTCCATAAACCTTTTCGGAGCAGCCGGACGCCACCTTCTACTTCCGGAATAAATACCAGAAGTCGAGGCCCTGAGAATCCATCAAGAAGTGGTCGACTGCGAGAAAGTATGCGACACAGATGACGAGAGATATTGCTCCATAGATGATTGCACTTCCCATGACATCCTCTCCCTTAAACCTTGCAGGCGTATAAAAGATCCCGACGCAATGCGCCACGTATTAACAGGGGCATTGAATTCCGGCAAACCAATAGAAAAACCACAGGCCGACTGCGCAGGTGATGTAGAAAATCATTTTGCCGATCGCGATTTTCAGGTCGCTGTCCGGTGGTCTCGCTGGTGTTGCTGATGCGTCGCCCATTTCTCTCTCCCTCTCTTACGGTCCTATCGATCGTTTTTCAAATCAGCTCAGTGAATTTCTTGACAGCCAGAGACCCGTGTGTTATTCAAAATTCCCTGCCGCACAGGAAAAATCAGGGGAAACTCGATGAAACGAAACTCAAAAGTGTTCGACATTATAGTTTTGGTCGGTATGGTTGTCAATATCATTTTGGCCGTGTTCCTCATCCTCTATTACTTTGATTTCCTATAAATTTCGCGCATTTTCCATTCAACCCTACCCCAGTTTTGTCGCAGAATTAGCGCACCGAAACCCGATCGTTTCATCGCGAAAGTCCGGGACCATTTTGCTCCGGCTGGTGATGCGGATATCAGCTCCCGTGGTCGCATAGCCTCCTCCTCGAAGTACCCGAAATACACCATGATCTGGGCTGGGAGGGTTCTTTTCTGGAGCCTCTTCGAAGTAACGTTCCGCATACCAGTCGTTGACCCATTCCATCACGTTTCCCGCCCCATCCATGACACCATAAGGGCTCTTATCAGTTTGAATCGTGCCGACAGAGGCAGAAACCTCATACCCATCGTCTACCCTGGCCCAATTGGCTCCATTAGGCTTCTCGACGTTCCCCCAAGGCCAGAGACGGCCATCCGGCCCCCGCATGGCCTTCTCCCATTCCGCTTCAGTCGGCAGGCGTTTCCCCTTCCAGCTGCAGTAGGCCTCCGCATCCTCCCATGACACATAGACGACAGGTTGATTGACGCCCTGCATCTTGCTCATATTCTTGGCATAGCGGGCTGGAGGACCAGATTTGCGATGGCCCGTGGCATGCACAAACTGTTGATATTGAAAGTTGGTTACTTCATACTGATCGATAGCAAATGCATCCAGCACCAATGTCCGCTGCGGCTGCTCATCGAGCCCGCCTTGACTGGTCCCGCGGATAAAGGGGCCCGCGGGGATCATGACCATTTCTTCACGAACCGGCTCTTCCTGAGACAGCTTAGAGGAATCGGGCGCCCCTGCCTGGATCGTTTCACTGGAATCATCTGAAGATTTTTCAAAGGGAGTCAACATGCTGCCGCGGAGGATGCCCATAATGGGGATCGCGGCAAAGGCAAGAATAGCAATGAGAAACAGAACTTTGAATTTCGTTTCGAGCATTGCTGTTATGACGGCGCAGGGCTCTCGCCGGTCTCCACATCGCTCGCACAGCGAAACCCGATCGTGATGTCCGTTCGCCAATGCTTTGCGGCAAATCGCTTGGAAAGCCGGGCATTATGCTCGGTCTCTCGCCACGACCCTCCACGGACGACTTTCAGATCACTTGGTTCCGGCCCCTTCGGATCGCGATACGGCGCCTTTTGGTAGTAGTGCTCATCATAGGTATCCGCGACCCACTCCGCCACATTCCCGGTCATGTCATACAGCCCATAGGGGCTTCGCCCGGTCTCGAAAGATCCAGGAGGCGCCAGATACCGAAACCCGTCTTCACTCCCATCGACATTCGCATTGGCACGGCCAGTTAAGAAGGTGTCGCCCCACGCGTACTTCCGCTTTCCCTCGCCACGACCGGCCTTTTCCCACTCCGCCTCCGTGGGAAGGCGCTTCCCGGCCCATTTGCAATAGGCTACGGCATCCTCCCATGTCATGCTCATGGCCGCAAATTCTGGCCGCAACAGTTTCGATTGATCGTCTTCGAACACTTCAATTTTGGGCAGCGGCCGCTTGGTCATCTTGGCGAACCGGGCATATTCTTCTTGCGAGACCTCTTTCAGATCGAGATAAAACGCCTTCAGATACGTCTGGCGCTCGGGCGCTTCATCCGGGTCGCCGTCTTTGCTGCCCATGATGAAGGGGCCTTCTGGTATCTGCACCATCTCCCGGCCTTCATCGCCGATCTTTGTTTTATACATGGAATAATCCAGCGCTGGTGCGCTGCTCGGCGCAGGACGAGCTTCTGTCTTGATCGACGCGGCCAGTGCCTTTATCTGTTTCGCCTTGTAGGACTCATAGACCAGCAGGCTGATCATCAGGAGGAAGGACCCGAAGACAAAGACAATCGAACCGATGAGTACTCCCTTCTTTTCCATCATGCTTCAGGTTCCTTCAATGATGCGTGACATGAAGGGGTCGGCCGGCTCAGATGCGATTTTTCTTTGACGCGCGCATATCCAGCAACATCGAGATTTGTACACCGAGAAATCCTCCCATGGCTGCCCCAGCCCCCGCACCAACGGATATTCTCTCCGGACCCGCAATAGCCCATGCAAGCGCTCCGCCCAACAGCGTTCCGACCAAGATACTGACTAAGAAACGCCGCCCCCCCATAAATCCGATGAACCCGCCGAGCACCAACCCTGCCCCGCTCGCAAAGGGCATGACGCCGCCGCCCATGATGAGGCCGATGAGCATCCCGACCGTTCCCATGACGACCACCCCGAACAGGATATCAATCACCTTTGACGGCGCAGCATATTCCATGTCGGACTCGGCGATGCTACCGACGGACCATTTATTCTTTAGTGTCCCGCGCTTGCGACCATCGAACCAAAGTCGATTTCTACGCCAGGCCCTGCGATGATCGAAATCCCCCAGGCTTTGGCAGCCGGTTCATGCTTGTGAATCCGCTTGAAGTCCTCGTAGACATTCACGCGTTCTTCAAACCACTGATCAACATCCTTCGTGCCGCTCTGGACGACTATCTCCGAACCGCTGAATATGCCGCCTTCAGTCAACGTCCCCTCGGGCTTGGTGGCGCTCCAGACATACTTGGTAAACACCGGGATAAACAACAGGTCTACGTCCAGTGACGCATAGATTGCCGCAATAGGCTCTGTGTCCGTCCTGGCCTTGTGTAAGCGCCACCGCCAGCTAAGGACCGGAAAGGCTTTCGGGTCCCAATCGATCTTCTTTTTCTTGATCCTCTGTCCCGCATCCTTCGCTGCCAAAAAATTCACACCGTCTTCTGTTTGAATCTTATACGCGTCCCGCCCTTTGGACTCGCTTCGCTGACTTTCATTTTCCCAATTCATAGGAAATCCGTCCGCCTCTTTCGCCTGAAAATTCTCTAAGGTCAAGGATGGGCCTTGGGCCGAGACCGCCCCGTCTAGTATCAAGAAACCTCCACATGCCACGAGCCAGACTGCGAGACATCGCCAGATCTTCACTCCTCCCCTCATGCCCCCACCCCTTTCGATTTTATGCCTCTTGCGACGACGGCGGCGCAAGTGCCCTTGAGTTCTCCCCGGCCGACTCCTCGCCCATCGCTGGGGACTCATCGCGCCGACACATCCAGAAAAGCGTGAGCACCGCGCCCCAAAACACCATCATATTGAGTGTCACCATCTTCGCAGCAAACGCGAAATCCGGCGTAAAGGCCCAGGGAGAGACATCGGCCATCAGTTCACTGACATGCCACGCCAACCGTCCTGATGAACGGATATAGCCCATAAGCCCCATGACCCATGAAAATGCAGCAGCCAATCCGAATAAGCCCACCACGCCTCTGAGAGAGATCTTGCCCCATTGGATCGGCCCGTGGACAAGCGCCCCCTTGAGCATCATACGATTGATCACTGCACCGACCACGAGGACCGTCAACGTCGTTGCAGCCTGCGGCGACGAGAGCCCGATGCGGAGTTTCGCCGGCAGATAGTACCCATATACCGAGAGCCAAATTATATTGAGCGCCCCCAGGAGGAACAGCGCGCCCATGAGGATGTTCCCTTGCTTGGCCCAAGACACAACTATTGTTCGATTTGCGCGACGGTAATACAGGAAACTCATCGCAGTCACGAGAATCATGATGTTGATCGCCCCGTTCTTCGCCGACATGACTCCGTAATTGCCCACTACGGGATGTTGCGCTCCGCCCATCGCCTTCACTTCGCTGGCCGACATGAAAACGGTATGTGGCGTCAGCCAAATCACCAGAGCCACCATGAACACCGTAAGCAGCATTTGATAATAGGGATGATAGCGCTCCCCTCCACGAAGGCGTGCCATGCTCTGCCAGATATAAAAGTTGATTCCGAGGAAAAGGACACCGATCAAGAGAGCCTGCACCACGAAGAGCCAGGTGAGTAATCCGCCCATCATCGTCACACCCATACTCTGGCTGAATGCGTAAACGGACCGCATCAACCAATAGCCGGCAAACGGCATCGGTAACAATGCGCAGACCATGACAAACAAGAAAACGTGCCCTACCCAGTCAAAGTAGGCCCGCTCTTTGTCGGTCTTGCTGGTGAAAAATCGATAGCAGGCGTAGGCCAACACTACCGCGCCGCCGGACATGATGTCTGCTAAGAACCGATGAACATTCAATGGATTCCACAGGGCCGAATGGAGTAAATGCCATCCATTCCCCAGAAACCGTCCCTGTGCATCGACTCCGGCGGGAGCCATCATGAAGGCAGACCAGGCATTCGCTGAGAGCAGAAGTGCCGTCCCGAATACGTTGGCCAGCAAGCCGATCGCGGCGTGCCCCCACTTCAAGGCCGGAGTGGCCATCCGGTTCCAACTATAGTAATAGATGACAAGGAGCAGCGAGACTCCGACAAATACGACCGCATAGACCGGCATAAATGACTTGAATGTCCCACCCATGTACTTCATGAAGCTGGGGTAGAAATAGAGAAACATCCCCAGCATGAGGGTTCCAATCACGGCGGTTGCCGAGAGGGCCAGGAGGGCGACTTTAGCCAAATCGCGGGCGAGACCATCGTAGCGCAGGGCAAGTGCGGGATTTCTGCTGCTGAGCCCCAGGAATTCCAGCAACACACAAAAGATCGGCAGCGCAAGAACAAACCCGCCGAAATACGTGTGTTGCTGCGTGATGAACCACACGAGCAATCGACTGTCGAGCGATCCGATGCGCGAGTAAACCGTCTCCTGAGGCGACGGAGCCGGCGGCCCCTGGGGAGTCCCCGGTGTTTTGAAATACAGATCGGCGCTGCTCTCGGCAAACGATTGACTCAGGAGCCCCCAATCAATCACCGAAGCCGTGAGAACAGCGAGCAGCAAAACAGCACATCCGATTATTCTGTAGACCCTCTTCTTCATCACCATGGACTTAGACTTTCGAGCCGGAGACGGAGCCGGAACCAGCCGACACTGAGATCTTTGTTCCCGTGGTCTTGCCAAGAATTCCCATGACGAAGGGACATCGAAGCAACGCGCTTGACATCGTCTGTCCCTGTTGTTCTTCAACTTGCCGTCGCGACCCGAGATAGTAACAATAGAGCGCCATCATCCCTGTCACGACTCCGCCACCGGCCATGGCATAGGAAGTGGGAATTCCAGGCTGCCTCAAGAGGAAAATCACACATCCGACCCACACCAGATAGTAGGTTGCCGCAAAGGAGAGTCCAGGCCACCACCAATATTTGAGCAATTCGCTCGCCTTTGTCCGTAACAGCCCTCGAATCCATGATGCTTGCGGCCGAAGCCCGCCGAAGTAGGCACAGAGCGCGACCGCGCCTCCCAACACCGCCACTGCCAGCAGCTGGATCACGGCCGCGCCCTGATTCGCTTCGACAAGGTGCCCCAGCAAGGCGCCCAGCGTGCCGACGACGAGCCCCGTCGCAACCCAGGGGGCAAGTCCCATCGCGAGGTTGCCCACCATCGTGCGGAGAGCCGCCCCATCAGGAAATGTCGGGAACGGACGGCCCATGAGGGCAATTTTCCGCACATGACCAATCTCGAAAGCGTCGCGCGCAACAGACGTGCAGGAAATAATGATGGCCATCATGGCCGGTCCATCCGGATGTTTGAGATAGTCATACCCGACGAGCCAGAGCAAGGCCAGAACCAACAGAGACAACTGGACCCCATACACAAACCCGATCCAGCCGCCGAGCCAGAACAGCATCCGATTCTTGTCCTCTCGAACAATCCTGCTCCATGGAGTGGCGCGGCCGACACGATAGGCTAAGAGCGCTGTCACCAATGAGACAAGACCGCTGACCATCAACAACACGATTGGTTCGGACAGCGGCAACAACAGCTTGAGCACACGATAAACAGCGAACGCCACTAACCCTGGCACGAACATGACAATCCGCTTTTTCTTGCGCACAGAATCTTCTGTGACGGCCAAACTCAGACTGGGCAATACTCGTAATGCCATTCGATGCAACATATTTATTCCGTGAGGCGTAAGGTGACAGGACCTCCGTTGTTCTCGCCTTACCCCTGACGCCTCACCCCTTACGTCTTTTGCGCGCCCATTCCGAAATAGCGCGCTTTGACTTCTTCCATCAGCGCGACGGTAATACGCGTCTCCCCGCGATCTGCCGCGGTCCGCTCTAATTCGATACGTGCCATGGCCCGAACCGGTGCCGGTACCCGCTCCAAGCGGTTTTCCGCTTCCGGTTCCCACTCGATGCGATCACCGGTCCTCGGACGGAGCAAGATATCGTACGTGACGACCCGTTCTCCTCTCACTCTCATATCCTGCTCGACTTCCTCTCGGACGAGCGGAGCCAGATACGGGGGCATGCGATCCAACCGATGGATCGCCTCGTCAGTCCACATCATCCGATCAACAAGTCCACCTGTTTGACCGGCAGGGACATCGACTCCTATTCTTAGACCACAGCCGCGGCATTCCGTCCGAATGAACCACTGGGACGTTCCATCATCGTCCGAACGTTCATCCACTCCCTCTGTATGCATCCAACGACCGCAACCACAGGTCAGCATGGCAAAACACCGTGAGGCGTGAAACGTGAAACGTGAAACGTTTTAAAGCGCGTGAGTACGCGCCATCTCTGCATTGACTTCACATCACTCCTCGTAGATCGCCCATCGCTTATCCGATCTTGCCTGGGTACAAGATATAGAGCATCGTATAGGTAGTCGTCCCGGTGACAAAGAGGACGCAATACACGATCATTGTGAACAGTCCGAGCGCCCGATGGCGTCGCGCCCCGTTCGGCCAGATCCGTTGGATCGTCATCTCAACCGAGAACACGATGGCGATCACAGCCAGCAATGCGACATAGACTTCGAATTTCCGCATCGAGAAATCGGCCGTGGCGATGCGCGAGAAGAACAACAGTACGATCAGCGCCGTGAGCGTGCCGAAGATCAATCCAATCTTCTTCCAGGTCGTGAGCAACAGGGTCTCCTTGAGGGAGCGTACGCCATCAACCACTTGCTGCGCACGAAAACCCAGCACGATCATGTAGACCGCCATGACCAATCCAAGAATGACCAGGATGATGTGCACCGTCAACACAGGAATGAAGACATAATCATAGAGCGCCTGGGACCCGCCAAAACCCTCTTTCCCTTCAAAGGCCAACACCCCTAATTGACGAAATAGGTAGTAGCTGATGAAGAACGCGACCATGGCAATCATCCCGCCGAACATCATCCAATGATGGGCATCTGCCCGATGCCGCCGCGCCTGGATCCAGCCGATCACGAAGAGTCCCGTAAAGAACGTGGCCATAAGCTGGCTCATATCCGCCCCGACTGTGGCGTGGGTTCCAAAAAAACCCGGCTGCTTCAGCCATTCAAGCATGCATCTCCTCGTTGTTCGTGAATCGTAAAGCGTGAAACGTCCGAATCCGGAAACGAATGACGCTTCACGAGGTACGCTTCACACTTCACGAGACTTGATCCCCTGTACAACCGCTGACGGTTCCAGCTCCGTGACGTTTACAAAGCCAGCATCCGCCATCCACTGAATCGCATCCGCCGTCTTATAGCATCCACCTCGTTCTGTGTTCACAAGAATGTGGACCGCAAATGCGGTGGTCCAGGCCGGACCGGTTCCTGCTTCATTTAAGAATCGATCCTTGATAACTAACCGGCCGCCTGGCGCCAACTGGGCCCAGACTCGCTTCACCAAAGATGCGTTCGTCGAAAACTCTTGATAGTGCAGAATGTCTGACATCAGGGCGACATCGTAGGGTCCACCCAGCCCATCCTTGTTAAAGTCGCCAGGGAGCAACGCAATTCTCGATTCTAACCCGGCATCTTTCACCGTTCGTTCCGTCAGTCGGAGCGTCGCGGGCAAATCGAACACCGTGGCACTCAGCTCTGGATAAGCCTGGCAGAACGCAATCGCATTTGTCCCCGCACCGCCCCCCAAATCCAGAAATCGAACCGGCCCCCTCAGTTGCAGCCGCTTGGCAAGATCCGGCCCGCTCTGCTGTCCGATTCGATGGAGTACGGCCAGAACGTTGCCCCCTAAATCAGGATCGGTCTCGAACACGTGCCGGTCCACCGATCGCTTCCCCGTACGAATCGTCTGTTCCAGTTTGCCCCAGTTGTCCCATTCTGCATCGTGAAGGAGCAGGAGATGCCCGACATATTGAGCAGAACTGCGAACTAGATGGGTGGCAGCAACCGCCGCGTTTTCGTAAAACTCTCCTTCTTTCTTCAACAACCGCATCGCGACAAGGGCATTCAAGAGCAGCCCCAGTGTCTCCCCATGGACCCCAAGACGACCAGCCAAATCAGGGAGAGTTTTCCGCTTCCCGTCCAAGGCAGAAAACACATCCAGCCTGACAGCCGTCAGTAAAATTTTCGTCTCCCAGTAATACCCGAGCTGGAAGATTTCTGCGAGCGAGAGCTCTCGTGACACACCAAGCCCCTTAAGCAAATCGCTTTGAAACTCAGCATCTTACCTAGATCGGAAACTGAAAGGCAAGGCGGCAAAAACCATGCGCCAGGTGGGAAAATGCGAAGGGCAGCGGACTACTCCGCTGCCCTTCGATTGCGGGTGACCCCGCTAACAGGAAACGCCTGCTTACTTGATTTCAGCCTTGAGGTTGGCAGTCCCGCCGTCAGTCACATCAACGTCGAATTCAATCTTCTTGCCCTTGCCGGCGAACGGATGCCAGGCTACCACCTTATGCTTGCCGGCCGGGACATCCTTGATCTCGAAGGAGCCATCGTCCTTCACAACTGCAAAATGTGGATTCGACACAGGGAGATAGAAGCCCTGCATGAACTCATGCTGGTCGCACTGTAACCGATAGTAACCATCCTTCTCTGCTCCGCCACGAAATACCACCGGCTTGTCGAGCTTGTCACCCTTCTTGGCCAAACCGATGTTGAAACCGGTGGCTGAACTGGTGCCCTTCACCACAAAGCTATGCGGATTGTGGAGCACACCCTGCACCGACTTTGGATCATCCGGATCGGCATCATGGTTCTCAACCTTGAAGGACTTGTTGTTTACCACCACGCCGGCGAAGGGCAGAAACTCGCAGAATTCCGCAATCACCTCGGTGCCCTGATACCCATCCATAAACGCCTTGTCCTCGATGTCGACCACCGCAACAACCGCGTTCTTGAGGCCGCCATCCTTGCCGACTTCGATCTGCTTGAGTAATCGCTTATCCCCATCGATCAGTTCCTTACGCGGATTCTTTGGACAAAAACCCGGGTTGGGGAACTTCGAGAACAAAAACTCCTTCTGTTCTGCCTTTCCCGCGAAGGTCACTTTCCCGGCAATCGTTCCACCTGCAAACGAGGTGAACGGCGCCGCGACGAACGCGACGGCTGCCACGCCTAATACGATTGATAACGCCCTCTTCATGTGACTACCTCCTTGTGATTAACGATAGGCCCTGATTCGTAACTTCCCGTTCCCTTTCTTCATCCGCCTGGCCGATGAAAGAAAATGGAATCGGCTTCCTCTCTTGTGTGCTTGATCATCGGCATATTGGCGAGGCTGGTCGGGATCAAGTATATATATAAAATCCTACCGTATCCTGTCAATCGAAACAAGAGGGAGATCGCTCATATCCCACATACACTATTTTTAAGAAAACATATGCGTGGGAACAATTTATAATGAAACAGAGTCCTGAAGAACAGCCCTTGGTCCGATTCGATTTCAGCCGACATCATGCTTGTCCTCAGCATTATGTTCTTGGGAATTGTCCCTGTGCACTCTGGACCGGGAAAGGGAAAGAAAGAGATGGAGTGGATTCGCTGGTTTTCAATCGTACTCGTGATGAGCTACGGGCTGGGATCTCTCTATTCTCTCGTGCATGCTGCAGAGGCAACCGATGTAGACACCTGGAAGACGTACACGAACACACGGTTTGGTTTCTCAGTGCGATATCCTCCGGACTGGCGTCCTGGCAACCCAATGCCTGACGGTACCGGGATTACATTCTCTCCGCCTATCGATGATACGCAGGTCTCTCTCTTTGGATTCATGAACGTCATCGAAGGGAACAGCCCGGATGGCCGCCAAACCCTCGATCAATTTGTCATGGCTCACCGGCGCATTATCACTGAACTATTCGAGAAGAAGCACATCAAAGTCTCTTGGGAGACAGACCGCCCTACGAAGCTCGGGGGATTCGACGCGAAGCAACTCACCTTCACCTACCGTAACACGAATACCGAGATGCGTGAAATCCACATTATGTCCGTGGGACGAAACGAAGGCAGGGGAGTCCGCATAAAAATCCCTGTTTCCGATACGGGCACGATGATACCGCTCGTGACGAAACTCTTGGAGACCTATCAACCAGGGCGTGATCAGAATGCGGTGAGCCCCTTTGCGCCATCGCGCGGCGACCAGCCGTCAGCCCCACTTCGATAGGGCGCAAGCAGGATCCTGAAAAAGCCCGCCAGCGTTATTGGAAGGTTAAGGCTGAGGCTAAGGTTGAGCACACAAGAACCTGTTCAACGCTTAACCTTAACCTCGACCTAAGCCTGCTTCACTCGCTGCGGCCTTGCTGAACGGTCTTTTTGAGCATCCTGTCAGGCTCCACTTTCTCTAAGGGCTGCCAGGTGTTTCACGGCTTCTCGGGCTGCCGCACGGGCTTTGACCGCCGGGTTTAAACTGGCTCCTGGATCTACCTTGTCCCCCAGTTCCGTAACCCGTTTGCACTGTTTAATCGCCTCGAGCAAATGAGGCAACGCTTCCTTCCCGTGCGGATCGGTCGGAGGCAGGGTCTTAACAATAGCTTCCGCATGCCGGGTGACTTCACCGCAGTGATGGACGATCGCTTTGGTATCGCCCATTCCCCCATGCGCGACCATATCCTCCGCATCCTTCATCATGGCCGCGCCTTGTGCCTGAATGTCTTTTACCGTCGCAGCCATCACGCCCTGTACCGAGACTAATAATCCGAGCAGAAATGCGCACGTGCAAGCGATAGATGTGCGGCTCATCAAAGTATCAAGCCCTTTCTCTGTAGTCCTGCAGCCCTGTTCACCATTCTCGAGAACTACGTTTCACCAGCGTTGAGAACACTTCAGGCGGAATTTTCCGGCATCCTGCTAATAGCGACCGGCCGGCTTCAACGGAACCGACGTCAGTTGCCCGTATAGTTCGTGAAACTGCTCGGTCGTCAAGGAAGCATCGAGCAGACGTGCAAGGTCTTCTTTCGAAATGGGGTATTCCACTGTGTCGTCATAGTTCGACGAGGCAATTGTTACAAACCGTGGCGGGAACAATCGCTCCGGCAGCAAAATCCCGACACCCAGATTATATTTGAGTGCCAACTTGATCGCTTCTCGTGCCTTGTCAGCCGGCACTGCTCGTCCCATGCCGATGTTTTGGGGAGGCTGGCCCTGCCTCGCGAACTGGAAGTGGACATTAGGCATGCCCGCTTGGACAAACTCCTCGGTCAAAGCAGCCACCTGACTCTTGTACTGACTGGCCAGGACCACTTCGATCCGACTCACCGGGGGCAGAGGCGCGTCGTCAGCCCACACAGAAACAACCCCCACCATACCGATAGAAGCAGCGATCGTGACTGCAGCAATTGTACGGCTCATGCTCATCACTTATTTCGCCTTGAACGTAAATCCGACCGAGGCCGTGCCGTGGGCCGCGACGGTGAACTCCTGCACCTGCTCGCCCAGGATCGGATGCCAGGCCTTGATCCGATAGGTCCCGGCCGGCAGGTCCGGGATCGCAAAGGTCCCCTCCAGCCCCGTGATGGCATAGTACGGATTCTCCA
>JACAFD010000055.1 GCA_013388555.1 Nitrospirota bacterium
AGGATGAGGAGTACGGGGTGAGGGGTTCAGGTAGGTGAAGCGCTGTTGGGAAAGGACGAGGCGGCCCAACTGATTGATCTCGGCCGTAATGAGGGGGTAGCCTGGTTGGAAAATCCAGCTGTCCATGAGTTCAGGGACCGGCTGCTTGGCAATCTTCCCCAACGAAACCCAGAGATCATTCGTGTCTGCGTTCCCGTAGGCATGCGCGTGCAAGTAGTCGCGGACACCGTCGCGGAAGACTATCGGCCCGATGTGCTGCTCTAACATCCGAAGCACTGATGCGCCCTTTTCATAGGTCAGGACGTCGAACATCGCCTCGGCGTCCTTGGGGGCTTGCACCGAATACTCGATCGGTCTGGTGCTGTGCAGCCCGTCGACAGCAAAGGCCGCAGCGCGCGAAGTGCCGAAGGCATCCCAACGTTTCCATTCCGGTTTCCAGGCGTCGACGGCCAGCATTTCCATGAAGGTGGCGAAGGCTTCGTTCAGCCAGAGCCCATTCCACCAGGACATGGTCACCAAATCGCCGAACCACATATGCGCGTTTTCATGCGCGACCACATCGGCCACGCGCTCCAATTCGCCGTGCGTGGCACGCTGCCGATCGACCAGCAAGGCGGTCTCTCGGAAGGTAATGGCGCCGAGGTTTTCCATGGCGCCTGACGCAAAGTCTGGAATGGCAAGCAGATCCAGCTTGTCGCCCGGATAGGGAATACCGTAGTACTCTTCGAAAAACTTCAGCGAGGCCACTGCGATCTCGTGGCCAAACGAGGTGAGCGGTTGCTTGCCTGGAATGGTCCAGAGACGCAGGGGTGTCTTCCCAACAGGCACCGGAGGAGTGGCCTCGATTTCTCCGACAATGAACGCGGCAAGATAGGTCGACATCTTGATGCTGTCGGCGAAGCGCACAACTTTCTTGCCTGCTTCGATGGACTCCGATGCCACTGCTGTATTCGAGACAGCGGTCAAGCGCGGATCGATGACCAGAGTGGTGGCAAACACCGCTTTGAAATCCGGTTCGTCCCAGCAGGGAAAAGCCCGGCGGGCATCGGTGGCTTCAAATTGCGTCGCGGCCATCGTGTGCGTCACGCCGGCGGAGTCCCTATAGGTACTGCGGTAGAACCCGCGTAGTTGGTCATTCAATGTCCCCCGGAAGGCCAGGTGCAACTTCCATTCACCCGGTGCGATGGGATGAGAAAACGTCAGGTGACAGCGTTGCGTCGAGTCGTTGAGCTCAATCGTGGCATTCTGTCGCGTACTTGATGATCCTTCCAGCATGACGGATGAGATCGTCAGATCGACAGCATTCAGGAGAATAACGCTTGTGGCCTGCGTGATCATGAGGGAGATGGTTTCTCTCCCTGCAAATGTAGCGCGGTCGAGATCCGGTTCGAGCCGCAGATCGTATCGATGTGGAATAATGTGTCTGGGCAATCGATAGGGGTCAATGCTGTCGGTACCGTCATCAAGATTCATGTCTTCACCTTCCGGTCGTACAGTTGAAGTTGCGGCATCGGCTGGTGCGATCGCTGAGAGGAGTGCCTGTGCTACGGGAAGGGCCAGCAGGAAGCGGGCCTGTGCCAGGATCCTGAACACCTGGCGCCTGCTGAGAGACTCACTCATGTCCTCGATGCATGCTGAGTTTCGACGCCCTGGGGGGTCCCGACGATCAAGACGTCCGTTCGGTTGACGAAGAGGCCGGTTTCGACGATGCCGGGAATTGTGTTCAATGAAATTTCCAGGTCCCGTGGTTGGTCGATGCGGTCTATGTGGACATCCACAATCAAGTTGCCTGATTCGGTTCTAAACGGGACACCGTTTCGCTCCCGGAGTACCACCCGGCTTTTCGTGAGTGCTTCGATTTCGCGCGCCGTACTTCCCCATCCAAAGGGAATGACTTCAATGGGGAGCGGGAAGGATCCCCCCAATACCGGAACTCGCTTCGTATGGTCGACCATGACGATGAACTGCTTGGCCGAGGCAGCAACAATCTTTTCTTTCAAGAGCGCGCCGCCTCCACCCTTAATGAGGTTGAGGCCTGGATCGGCCTGATCCGCCCCGTCGATGGCCACATCGATGACCCAGGCGTTGTCCTGGTCGATGAGTGGGATACCCTGCTGCGCAGCCAGCTCGGCAGTTTCGCGGGAAGTCGGCACGCCCCTGATCTTCAATCCGGCCTTCACACGTCCCCCGAGCGCCAGCACTACATAGCGCGCGGTGGAGCCGGTACCAAGCCCCACGACATAACCATCCTTCACATACTCAACGGCAGCTCGTGCTGCCCGCTCTTTGAGTGCCTCAAGATTTTCCATGTGATCGCTCCCTTACCGGATCGTCCATCTTTCGCATAGAGGCTTGCCGACGGTCAATGAACGTACCCTCGAAGACTGGCTCCCTGCAAGTTCAAAATCACGAATCGGGCTTTCCCTTCTCGGCTGTTGCGGTAGACTTCGATCGTAGCGGACTGTGACAACCCTTCAAAAACATGTCTGGCTGAGATTCCGTTTTGCGCCCATCGAGATCGGTGGTGAATGCGGTTCCAGTGGCACCATTCCACGTCACCTGGAACACTCTATCGTAAACGTTAAAAGTGATCATTGGATGCGGGGCCATGGGCGAGGGCTGCGGCAACGGATGCGGCACCGAGTAGGGGGGTCTTCTGATTCATGATCACTTTAACCGGGATCGAACTCATCAGGCGTTTGTAGCGGCCTTTGTTGGTGAAGCCTTTCATGAAGGTTCCGTCTTTCAGTTTGGCCAACAGTTTTGGTGCGATGCCGCCGCCCAGGTACACGCCGTTGAGTGTCATAGCTTTCAGGGCAAGATTGCCCGCTTCTGCTCCATAGATGGAGGCAAACAGGTCGAGCGCCTGCTTGGCGATGTCTGCCTGCCCCTTGAGCCCTGCTTCTGCAATCACTGCCGCCGGGTCGCCGGCTTTGATCTGTTCCGAGAGCCAGGTCGGCTCATTCTTCTTGCTGTCTCGAACATAGTCATAGATGGCATGCAGACCTGGTCCGGACAACACCCGTTCGTAACTCACGTGCAGGTAATTACCGCGTAGATGGCGCAGCAATTCGATTTCGTTGTCGGTGTTCGGGGCGAAGTCTGCGTGGCCACCTTCCGACGGCATGGGTTGATAGCGCGAGCCGTTCCAGAAGAGGATGCATTCGCCCAATCCCGTTCCCGCTGCGATCAACGCAATCGCCTGGTTGTGCGGTGGCGGATTGCCTGCGTTGAGAATATGAATTTCGTCCTGTCGGAGTAGCAGAAGCCCGTGGGCCATAGCTTCGAGATCGTTGAGCAGCTTCACGTTCGGTATGTCGAAGCGCTTCGCCAGCGTGGCCCCATCAATCACCCAGGGGAGGTTAGTGGTCTGACAACGGTTCTGTATGACAGGGCCGGCGATGCCGAAACAGGCCGCGGCGATCTTCAGCGGTCCTTCCGTTGGCGGTTCCGGTTCCGGTTCCAGCTCGCCCGTTTCACTTTTCCCGGCTGCAAATTCGGCGGAGGCAGTCGGGGGCTTCGGCGGGTTGAGAAATTCTGTGAGCATGTCCTCCAACGAGGTGTAGTCGGCACTGTGAAATAACTCCAATCTGACAGGATCCACGCGATCCTCGTGCCAGTCGAACAGGGCCAAGTGCGTTTTCGTACCCCCGATATCTCCGGCCAAAATCATTCCACCCTCACGCACGTGTTTTCAGTCGATGTTCTGGAAGCTCGGAGGAAGCTGCTGTTCTGCCTCGGTCTCATG
>JACAFD010000134.1 GCA_013388555.1 Nitrospirota bacterium
CTCCCGACAGTCGTGTTCACTATTTCGAATCGAGCGGCAATGCGGTCCTGCGCGATGGATGGCATCCGGATGCCGCCTACGTGTTCTTTGACTGTGGCGTTCATGGGGCAGTCAACTACGTCCATGCCCACGCGGATGCCTTGTCGATCGAGTTCTCTTCCGATGGGGTCGCATGGATCGTCGATCCGGGAACCTACACCTACACCAAAGATCCGGAACTTCGAGATTATTTTCGAAGCACGGCGGCGCACAACACCGTCGTGATAAACGGACTATCTCAGGCAGTGACCGCAGGCCCGTTTTCCTGGAGCCATGTTCCGGAAACGACCTTCCGACGACTTCACATGACCGACGGTGAGACTATAGCCGAGGGGGAACACAACGGGTATGAACGCCTGGTTCCGCCCGTGCGCCATTCCCGGGCGTGTCATCTGCTGAAGAGAGCGGAGGAGTCGGCCACAACCTCCTATGTCATGCTGCGGGATGCGATATGGACAGTCGGGGCAGCTCATGCCCAATTGCGTTTTCATCTGCCACCGGATTGTCGAGCCTCGAATGACGGCAGATGTGTCCGAGTGTCCCATGTCAGCGGGAAAGAACTGACCATTGCAACGTGGAAGCTCGAGGCCGACGGCACCCTGTCGCCGCTGCCGATCCAGCGTGAGATGGGATGGGTTTCGGCCTGTTACGGCCAGCGCGAATCGGCTGTGATTTTGACTGCGGAAATTGATGCCGTGGGCAATCAGACTCTCATCACTGTCTTAGTTCCCTCTCGACCTGGCGAAGACCTCGATCTGGAAGCGCTTTCGAAGCAGGAATCGCAATGTATCGGTGCGAACCGCTGATCGAATATCCCTTCTTTGTTCCCGTGCGGGCCTAAGCAGTTCTCTGTTCAATCTTCCTGTCAAAATTCTTTATGCGCATTCTGTGGCTCAAGACCGACTTGCTTCATCCGGTAGACGTGGGGAGCAAGATTCGAACCTATTATATGCTGCGTGAACTCAAGCGAAAGCATGAGGTGACCTACTTGACGCTTGACGATGGCGCGGCCGGCCCGGAGGCCTATCGACGAGCTGACGAGTACTGTCATGAACTCATTCATGTGCCGCATACGACGACTAAAAAATTCTCCTGGAGCTTCTACTGCGACCTCGCGAAGAATGTACTGTCAGGCAGGCCGTATGCCATCGATAAGTATCGTTCCGCAGACTTTACGGACACCATCGGTCGGTTGATCCGCACGAAGAGGATCGAATTGGTCGTCTGCGATTTTCTCCATCCCAGCATTAATCTTCCGTCGGCGCTTGCCTGTCCCATGGTGTTATTCCAACACAATGTGGAAGCCATGATTTTGCGGAGACAGTTCGAAGTGCAAACGCAGCCGATCACGCGCGCCTACTTCCGCCAACAATGGCGCAAAATGCGGGAGTATGAACGGGATGCCTGTCGCCGATTCGATTATGTGGTGGCGGTATCCGAGAACGACCGGGATGTGATGGCTCGCGAGTACGGACTCACCCAGATTGGCTCTATCCCCACGGGTGTCGATACAACCTACTTCAGGTCAAGTGGATGCATCAAAGCAGAGCCCGCCCATCTTGTATTCACCGGGTCCATGGATTGGCAGCCGAACGATGACGGTATGTGGTTCTTCGTCAAAGAGGTTCTTCCACTCATCCGGTTGAAGCTGCCGAACGTCAAGCTCACGATTGTCGGACGCAAGCCGTTTCCGAGAATGGAAGCCTTAAACAGACAAGATCCTTCTATAAGGATCACGGGGCGTGTGGAGGACGTCCGTCCCTATATGGAACAAGCGAGCGCATATGTGGTTCCTTTGCGGATCGGAGGAGGTACCCGCCTGAAGATCTTCGAAGCGATGGCCATGGAGAAAGCCATCGTCTCAACGTCGATAGGGGCCGAAGGGTTACCGATCACCGATGGCCTGGACATACTGATTGCCGATACTCCCCAGGCGTTTGCAGCCGCTGTTCTGCGGGTGCTGAACGATCAGTCATTGGCGAAACGGCTTGGAGACAATGCTGCGGCGATGGTCAGGAACGAATATGCATGGGATCGTGTAGCGGATAGTTTCGTGAATCTCTGTGAACGGGCCTGCCGTTCCAGTCTTCGGGCCACTGCCTGACATAGGCCCGCCATTATTTAACCATGTCAATGAGAGGTGTGAGGTATGAAACTCAGCGTGTTCGGACTGGGGTATGTGGGGTCTGTATCGATGGCCTGCTTTGCCGATCAAGGCCACGAGGTGATCGGCGTCGATACGAATCCCGTGAAAGTCGACATCATAAACGAGGGCCGTTCTCCCGTTGTGGAACCGGGTGTCGAAGAGCTGATCGGACGCGGTGTAAAAGAGAAACGGCTGAGAGCGACTCTGGACCCACTCGAGGCTGTGCTGGATACGGATGTCTCGCTCGTATGTGTTGGGACACCCGGGCGCCCCAATGGCAGCTTGGATCTGACATACATCAAGGGTGTCTGCAAGCAGATCGGGACGGCGCTGGCGACGAAATCGCGTTTCCACATTGTGGCGATGAGAAGCACGATGCTGCCAGGCACGATCCAGGACACTGTCGTGCCGACCCTCGAAGTCTATTCCGGCAAGAAAGCCGGCCGGGACTTCGGCGTGGCCATCAATCCTGAATTTCTGCGTGAAGGGACCTCGATCGTCGACTTCCATAATCCTCCGTTCACCCTGATCGGAGCCGATGACGAGGAGACGTCCGACATCGTGCGACGACTGTATTCGCATCTGACCGCGCCGGTGATGACGGTCGGGATTAAAGAGGCGGAGATGGTGAAGTACGCGTGCAATTGTTTCCACGGATTGAAGGTGTCCTTTGCCAACGAAGTCGGAGTGCTCTGCAAGGCCTTCGGAATCGACAGCCATCGCGTGATGGAGGTGTTTTGTCAGGATACAAAGCTGAATTTGTCGCCCTATTACTTGAAGCCTGGCTTTGCGTTCGGAGGGTCGTGCCTGCCGAAAGATTTGAGGGCGATCATGTACAAAGCTAAAACGGCGGATGTCGAGGTGCCGGTTCTGAACGCCATTCTGGCCAGCAATCGGCAACATATCGAACGAGCGGTCGAGATGGTGTTGCGCACGGGAAAGAAACGCATCGGGGTCTTGGGGCTCAGCTTTAAAGCAGGAACCGACGATCTGCGTGAAAGTCCGATGGTGACGTTGATTGAAACCTTGATCGGAAAAGGATTGAGTCTCACGATTTTCGATCGGGAGGTGGAGTTGGCGCGTCTGTTTGGGTCGAACAAGGAATACATCGAACGGGAGATTCCCCATATCTCTTCGTTGATGCGCCGCCGACTGGGTGAGGTCATCGAGAGCTCGGAGGTGATCGTGGTCACCAAACGTACCGACGAATTTCATGCCGTATTAGAGCAGATGGCGCAAGGCCCTATCATCATTGATTTGGCACGTGTGCTCGAAGGGCGGTGTTCGCAAGAGTCCTATCAGGGTATTGCCTGGTGATCCAGGAGGATGAACCGGCAAGGAGGTTGTGATGAGAAGAGCCGCCAGTGTATTGGTCATAGTCCTTGCTGTGTCATGGATGCCGTCGTTCTGTTTCGGTGACATGGCATCGGAGGCTTCGCACGGGGCAGTCGCGCCGGAACCGCCGCGCGAGTTCGTCGACACGACGATCACGCCGCCCTCGGGCCGCACTCTGACAGTGAATGTGGGAGGAGACCTTCAGAAGGCCCTGAACGAGGCGCAGTTAGGTGACGTCATCGTTCTTGAGGCAGGGGCCTTGTTTACCGGTCCGTTCTTGTTGCCGAACAAGAAGTCCGGAACCGGATGGATCACGATCCGATCCAGTGCCGTGGACAAAAGCTTTCCGGCTCCAGGAACCCGAGTGAGTCCGGCCCAGGCGCCTCTTATGGCCCTCTTAACCTCTCGGCGGGGAGACGGTGTGGTGTTTGCGGAGAAAGGAGCGCATCACTACCGCTTCATCGGGATCGAGGTGATGCCGCACGAAGGCAGCTATCTATTTTCCCTGATGTGGTTCGGTAATAACAGAGAGCGGTCCCTCGAAGAGTTGCCGCATCACATCATCGTGGACCGTTGTTACATTCACGGAGATCCGAGAAAAGGTTCGCGGCGTGGGATTTCTATGAATGGCCGGCATGTGGCGGTCATCGATTCCTATATCTCGGACTTCAAGGATGAGAGAGAAGACTCCCAGGCGATCCTGGGATGGGGAGGGAGTGGACCATTCAAGATCGTGAATAATTATCTGGAGGGCGCAGGAGAGAATCTCATGTTTGGCGGCGGCGATCCCTTCATTCAGAACCTTGTGCCGTCGGACATCGAGATCCGCCATAATTATATGGCCAAACCCTTGTCGTGGAAGAGGGGCGAAGCAAGCTATGACGGAAGTTCTTGGGCGATGAAGAATATTTTTGAGCTCAAAAATGCCCGCCGGGTATGGTTCGACGGCAATATACTCGAATACAACTGGGAAGCATCGCAGAGCGGCTTCGCGGTTTTGTTGACCGTGCGAAACCAGAATGGCCATGCTCCCTGGTCGGCAGTGGAGGACGTGCGGTTTACAAATAATATCATTCGCCATAGCGGCAGCGGTATCACTCTGATGGGACATGACAACAATCGAGCCTGGAATGACAGTGTGGAAACAAAGCGGATCCTGATCAAGAACAATGTGTGGCAAGACATCGGCGGTCCTCGTTGGGGAGGAAGGGGAATTCTCTTTCAAATGGTAGAGGGCACATCGGATGTCATCATCGAGGGGAATACCGGGAAACAGACGGGAAGTCTCGTGTTCGCCCTTGGGCCACCGCATAAGCGGTTTGTGTTCAAAGATAACGTGGCTCCGCATAATGAGTTCGGTATCTTTGGAAACGCCGTGGGTGTCGGAACGAGGGCGCTTGAAGTCTATTTCCCCGACGCGGTCGTGGTCGGCAA
>JACAFD010000008.1 GCA_013388555.1 Nitrospirota bacterium
CACGAAGATGTCCTGGTGGTCGTGGATCCGGCCGACTACCGACGTGTGCTCGATGCGGCGAAGGCCGGGGCCGTGTCGCACGCATTGCGGCTCGAGTTGGCGATGAAAGTTTTCCAACACACAGCGCGCTACGACAGTTTGATCGCCGGGTATCTTGAAAGACAGGTGCAAGGCGGTGAGGTTAAGTTTCCCCGAATATTGTCGTTGCAATTCGAGTTGGCTGAGTCCCTCCGTTACGGTGAGAATCCGCACCAGCTTGGTGCGTTCTACCGGGAACTAAATTCAAAAGAACCGTCGGTGTCGCGCGGGAAAATCCTGCACGGTAAAGCCATGTCCTACAACAATTTTCTCGATGCAAACTCGGCGCTCGAACTTGCCAAGGAGTATGACGACTGCGCCGTGGCTATCATCAAGCACAACAACCCCTGTGGCGCTGCGCTTGGGACCACCCCGGTGGACGCGTATGTGAAGGCGCGTGAGACCGATCCGATTTCTGCGTTTGGAGGCGTGATCGCCTTCAATCGGGCGGTAGACCTGGCAGCTGCCAAAGAGATTACTTCCACGTTTGTTGAGGTTGTCATTGCGCCTGGCTTTGCCGACGATGCGCTGGCAGAGCTCAAGCGTAAGAAAGATCTGCGGCTGCTCGATGTCGGCCCGCTCACGAAGGTAAAGCAGGAGGGCCTGGATCTGAAGAAATTAGTTGGCGGTTTGATCGTGCAGGATCGGGACTTAGGTGTGCTGACTGATATTCGGGCTTTGCAAGTCCCGACGATGCGTAAGCCGACGGATGAGGAATACGCGGCCTGTGCCTTCGCCTGGAAGGTCTGCAAGCATGTGAAGTCCAACGCGATCATCTACGCCAAGCCGGGCCAGACAGTAGGGATCGGCGCGGGCCAGATGAGCCGGGTCGATTCTGTCAAACTCGCAGCCATGAAGGCGCAAATGCCGGTGAAGGGCTGCGTGATGGCATCGGATGCCTTCTTCCCCTTCCGTGATGGACTGGATGCGGCGGCGAAAGCCGGGATCACGGCGGTCATTCAGCCGGGCGGCTCGATCCGCGATTCAGAGATCATCAAGGCCGCAGATGAGCATGGATTGGCGATGATTATGACGGGCATGCGCCACTTCCGCCACTGAGCGGCTGCTGAAAATGGCCTCTCGCGTCGTTCTCGGTCGCCCGGCCACGCTCAACGTACCGAAGCGTACGCCTCGGTGGTCGGGCTTCCTGCGGCCTTGCGAGAAACCATTTTGAGCTGCCGCTTTTTCTTCATGCGATACAAACACCCATGAAAATTCTCGTTGTTGGCAGTGGAGGACGCGAGCACGCGATGGTGTGGGCGCTCGCGCGTAGTCCCCGCAAGCCCATGCTGTACTCTGCGCCGGGCAATGCTGGAATTGAATCGCTCGCGACCTGTATGCCGATCAAAGCAGATGATATTGCCGGCCTGAAGGCTTTCGTACAGGCCGAGAAGATCGATATGACAGTTGTGGGGCCGGAAGCTCCGCTCGCGTTGGGCATTGTGGATGAATTTCGCACGTCAAGGCTGAAAATATTCGGCCCGACGAAGGGCGCAGCACGTATCGAAGCCAGCAAAGTCTTTTCGAAAGAGGTTATGGCCAGCGCGAGGATTCTCACGGCGAGGGCACAAAGTTTTGACAGGGTTGCTTCCGCCTTGGCGTATCTCGATCAACATGAACTTCCCGTGGTGGTGAAGGCGGATGGATTGGCGCAGGGGAAGGGGGTGGTGGTCGCGACGACGCGTGAAGAGGCGAGGCAGGCCGTACGCGACTCGATGGAGCATGCCGTGTTTGGTCAGGCCGGTCGGCGCGTGTTGATCGAACAGTTTCTTGACGGCGAGGAACTGACGATCATGGCCTTCACGGATGGCCGGACGGTGGTGCCGATGTTGCCGGCGCAAGACCATAAACGACTCGGCGATGGCGATGCCGGGCCCAATACCGGTGGCATGGGCGCCTATTGTCCAGCACCGCTTGCCACTGTGGCGTTGAGCGAAGGGGTTACCAAGCAGGTTCTTTATCCCGCTGTCGAAAGCCTTTCGCGCATGGGTTGTCCGTTTCAAGGCGTCCTGTATGCCGGTCTTATGGTTGTGAAAGGGATACCGTATGTCCTGGAGTTTAATGCTCGTATGGGGGATCCGGAAACGCAGGTCATACTTCCCTTACTCAAGACCGATTTGCTGGAGGTGATCGAAGCTGTGGTCGAACATCGGCTCGATCAGCTGACTGTAGACTGGCACAATGAGACGGCGGTATGCGTCGTCATGACGTCGGGAGGCTATCCTGGTGCCTATACGACTGGACTCCCGATTCACGGATTGCCTGCCGCGACTAATAGAGGGGCGATGGTGTTTCATGCTGGGACAAGACGTGCCGGCAGCGAGGTCGTGACGGCCGGAGGCAGGGTGTTGGGAATAACGGGATGTGGAAAGACCCTGGCAGAGGCGCAAGCGGAAGCCTATCGTGTGACCCGGACGATTTCATTTGAAGGCGCCCACTATCGGACGGATATCGCGCATCGCGCCTTCGCGCGTCACGCGTAATGCAGTTTAGGCCTGATGGTTCCTACCATGGTAACGATCGAGCGCTACACTGTTTCCAGCGTCCCCGTGCTGGCCGATCGGGTTCGTTGCGTGCTCGGAGAGAGCGGGCTGATTTCTCTGCCGACGGAAAGTTTCTACGGCCTTGCGGCAGCTCCGTTCGACGAGCGAGCACTGACCAGATTGTGGCAAGTGAAGGGCCGGTCGGAGGGGAAGCCGATTCTCGTGCTGATCGGAGACAGGTCTCAATTGGGACCGTTTGTGCGGGACATTCCCCAGGCGGCAAACGTCTTGATGAATGCCTTCTGGCCAGGGCCGCTCACCATCGTCTTTCCTGCGGCGCTCGGACTTTCCCATGCGGTGACTGCGGGAACTGGCTCTGTCGGCATCCGCCTCAGTGCGTGGCAGCCTCTGGTTGATCTTCTGTGTCGAGTCGGCCCAGTGACCGGTACCAGTGCGAATCGTGAAGGTATGCCTCCTCCCAGGACAGCTGAAGAAGTCCGGGACTGCCTTGGGGAGGCTCTCGATCTGATCATTGATGGCGGGCCGACTCCGGGGGGGCGACCGTCCACTGTCATCGATGTTCAAGGCCCGATCAGAATTATTCGCGCCGGGTCGATCGGACAAAACGCCATTGCAGCACAGTTGGCCGCTCACGGCCTGCATCTGGAGCCGGATTGTCAATGAAGTCGAAGATATCGTTCTCGCGGAAAGGAGAATGTGATGACTCGAACAATGATGGTGCGTAATCTCGTTGCGGCGGCTGCCATGACGGTGGTCTCGATGGGTTTATCCGGGTGCGATTACTGGCCCCCGGCACTTCAAACGCAAATAGAACAACTGCGTTCTGAACTGCAGATTGTGACGATGGAAAAGACCCAGCTGCAAAATCAACTTGCATCCATTACAAAGGTGAAAGACGAATTGCAAGCGCAAGTAGATGACCTCTCTCGGGCAAGTCGTGATAAGTCTGTAATGATCAACAGTTTACAAAATAGTTTAACCGCGTCACAGGGGCGACTGGCAAAATCGGCGAAAGTGGCAGCGCCGAAAGCAGCCACTGCCCCGTCGTCCGCGAAGGTCAACCCGAAGGTCCCGGCTGCCAAGAAGAAAGCCCCGGCCAAGGCTGTACGCACGCGCTAACGCGCTTTGTCTTTGCCGGCTATTTGGTTGTGGATGAGGGTGGTGTGGTTGCCGCTGTCGCTGTGCTTGAAGTGCCGGAAGTCGTGCTCGCCGGGGTGCTTGCTGGAGTGGCCACAGTGGCAGAAGCTGGTGTGGAGGGAGCGGTCGATGTCGTATGCTCGGACGTGCCTGGTGCCGGCTCTTTCTTTTCCCCAGGTGTAGATGCCGGTGCTTCATTGTCTGGAGACGGCTTCAACTTATCGGAGTAGTCAGTTACGTACCACCCGCTCCCCTTAAACATGATGGCGGGTGATGAAATCAGTCGCTGCACACGCTTCCCACATTGTGGACAGACGGTGAGCGGGTCGTCCTTCATGCCTTGTTTGATTTCGAACCTCTCCGCACAGGCCTCACACTGGTACTCGTAAATTGGCACGTGTCGTTTCCTCCTAACTAGCCAGGTTTGTCTAATTCTTCTGGTTAGTTTCATTCAACCAAATAAACAAACCAAACAAACTAAATAACGGTCTTCTTCTGTTAAGTAAGTTGTTTGAACGCCGCGTCGAGACGATCCATCCCCCGGACGATCGTTTCCATACTGGTGGCATACGACAGTCGAATGTGCTGGGTGCTCCCAAATGGCTCACCAGGAACCACGGCAACCTTGGATTCTTGAAGCAAGTAGTTTGCCAGATCGGTGGGCGTTGCGATTATTCCACTTGGGCTTCGCCGTCCGAGCAGCCCACTCACATTGGGAAACGCGTAAAATGCACCGGTAGGCATTCGGCAGCGAACGCCGGGCATCGCATTCAGCCGATCGACTATGGTACGTCGCCGTCGATCAAACTCTAACACCATTTTCTCTGTAAACGCACCACCTTCACGCAAGGCGACGACAGCAGCCTTCTGTGAAATGGAACAGGGGTTGGACGTGCTCTGACTCTGAATGTTTGCCATGGCGTTCAAGAGGTCTTTAGGGCCAGCCGCATAGCCGATCCGCCATCCAGTCATCGCATAGGCTTTGGAGACACCATTGATTACAACGGTACGGGCTGCGATCTCCGGTCCTAATGAAGCAATGCTCGTGTGTAGCACGCCGTCGTAAATGACCTTTTCGTAAATCTCGTCTGAAATGAGCAGAAGATCCCGACGGAGCGCCAGCTCGGCAAGACGTTCAAGGATCTTTCGGTCGTAGGTTGCCCCAGTTGGATTGCAGGGGCTATTGATGATAATGGCCTTTGTGCGGACTGTGATAAGCCGTTCCAAATCATGGACATCAATGGCGTACCCGTCTTCCTCCCGGGTCGGCAAGAACACCGGCGTTGCGTCGTTCAGGAGGGTTTGGTCGGCATAGGAGACCCAAAAGGGAACGGGAATAATGACTTCGTCCCCCGCTTCAAGGAGCGCTTCGGCAAGGTTGTAGAGTGAATGTTTGGCGCCACATGAGACGAGCACTTGAGATTTTTCGTATCGGAGTCCTTGGTCTACCTGAAGTTTGTCGATAATCGCTTGCCGCAGTTCGTCGGTGCCTGATGAGGGCGTGTATTTCGTAAACCCCGCGCGAATTGCGGCTTCTGCTGCGGCTTTGACCGGTTCCGGTGTGTCGAAGTCAGGCTCTCCGGACGAAAAATCGGCCACGTCAATCCCGCGTGCGACCATTGCCTTTGCGGTTGCGGCCATGGCTAAAGTGGGGGAGGGTGTGATTCGCCCCGCTCGTGCAGCAAGCTTCATATTTTCAAACTCCTAATCCGGTCCTGCAGTTGGCGCGCAACCTCGGGGTGCAGAAACTCCGTGAGCGCTCCGCCGTGATTGGCCACATCTTTAATGATGGTTGACGATAAATAAGAATATTCTTCGCTGGGCATGAGGAAGACGGTCTCAACCTGTTTGGCGATTTTACGATTCATCAGCGCCATCTGAAATTCATGTTCGAAGTCCGAGATCGCCCGCAGGCCGCGGATGATCGCATGACCACCGTATCGCTGGACAAAGTCCACAAGTAGGCCATCGAAATGGGTCACTTCGACCTGTTTCATCTTCTCCATGACGATGCAGATCATCTCCAGCCGTTCGGTCAGGGTGAAGAGTGGATGCTTGGATGGATTGGGGGCAACGGCCACGACTACCTTATCAAACACTCGCAAGCTTCGGGTGATGATGTCGGTATGTCCGTGGGTAATGGGATCGAAGGTTCCTGGGTAGATACCAATTTTCATGAAGTGGTCGATTGTGCGGTCGACAAACCGTACAGATAGAGTGCCGTATCGCCATACACGTATCGCCGTACAAGCGAGGCATGGTCTATTGATTTTGGTAATTCCGTCCGGGAATCTTGCTCGATGATCATCGTGGCATGCTCCGACAACAGCCCAGGCCTCCAGGAATGGATCATGACTTCTAACTCATCCAGAGCTGCATAGGGCGGATCTGCGAACAGTACATCATAAGGGCTGTCCCAGCAGACTTTCTCGTCGAGGAACGCGGCGGCTCGTCCAAGATGAACCCGGGCTCGGTCGAGCAGCTGACAGGCCCGTAGATTGTTCCGTAACAGCTGTATGACCTTGGGATCTGACTCAACAAACGTGACGGCTGAGGCTCCTCGACTCAGTGCTTCGATCCCGACGGCACCTGTGCCAGCGTACAAATCAAGAAAACGACCTCCCGTTATCTGGGTCCCAAGAATTGAAAAAATGGCCTGGCGAACCTTGTCGGAGGTGGGACGTAGTGAAGTCCCTTCTGGCCCGCTCAAGCGGCGACCTCGGTGAGATCCGGCAATAACACGCATATTTTATGGTGAGAAACATTCCTGGAGCGACTGACTGTAACATAGCGTTTTTGAAGGGGTCAAGATAACTGGGCTGCGAGATGTGAGAATGATGGTAGGGCTGATTGCTATTGGGGCTGGGAAAGATGGAGGAATGCAAATGGAAGCGTTTTGACGACCTTCGCGCTTATGCCTATAATGCCGGCAGCAAATTTGGCAACGAAAGGCAGAAGCGATACATCAGCGAATGGGATTGACCATTCATCGGGAGCGAAGTGGTTAAAGACTCTGTAGACGAATGGCAATTATTCTAGGAGGTCGCAACTGCCTGGGGCTTGCGGGCGGCCAAGCTCTTCCTCCGATTATTTGAAATGGTGCGATCGATGATCGCGCCGCAGTTGATGCATTTCCATGCATAAAATATTAAGAAGAAGTCAGAGAACCGCTCGAGCATCATGAGGCCTTTGCACTTCGGACATTCCATC
>JACAFD010000009.1 GCA_013388555.1 Nitrospirota bacterium
GAACTCAGGAGCGACCGATGGTCGACGCACGCCGAGACCGCTCAGTGCCGCCCCATATACTCCATCGCCAACGCGCTGGCCCTAGTCCCTGCCGCTCCCATCCAGGCCACCATGACCCTCGAGCCGGAAAACGAGTGGGATCTCGCCGCTGGCGTCCTGCTTATCGAAGAAAGCGGCGGCACTGTCTGCGACATGAACGGAAAACCCTTCGTCTTCAATCAGCCGACACCAAGATTTCTCGGCGTCATCGCTGTGGCTGCGACAGCCGACCGCGAATTGCGAGCCACACTCCAGACCCATGCAGAACATGCCGGCTCGCGATCACAGCCAAAGCCAGCGGCCTCATAACCTTCACCATAACCTCACATCCCTCCAAACTTGTTGCGGATTCCCGTATTCGAGGAGGGGAGGGATCGCTCCCATTTTCGATATTGATTGTACCCAATACGAATGCCTCTATACTTGTGTTGAGACGACTAGCCAAGAGTACGCTGGAATGGCGGTCAGGCCCCTTCAAGAGATCCGGCTGACATTGCCATTCGTGACGAGGCGTTCGTAACTCGTCGCTCGTATCTCGTCGTTCGCAAGATACACCTCACGATTGACAAAATAGGGTTCTGCCGGGATACGCGTTACGGGGGCCGAGAGCAACGCAGATGTCCGCGGATCGTTCGCCGAGTAGAAAGGCCAATGTCGGCCATGCTCCTAGAACTCACGAAATAGGACCAATGCAAAAGTCCGCTCAAAAAACTATTGAACCACGCGCCTACGACGCTCTGATCCAGGAGGGCTTCATCCGCCAGACCGATCTCATAAAAGCCATTCAGGAATCTCTTCAGGGATTGACCGACTTGGAAGGCCTGCTGCTCGAGAAATACCGAGTCCCGAAGGCAGCGCTCGGCAAAGCACTGAGTGCGTTTTTCGACTGCCCCTATATTCCATACGATGAACGGACCCTGGTTGATCCCCAACTTCTCAATAATCTAAGTAAAGACTATCTTCGAAGGCACCACTGGCTCCCCCTGAAGCAGCAGGGTGATATTCTGGATGTCCTGATCGACAACCCCCACGATCTCGATAGGGGTCATGACATCCGGCGCTCATTTCCCGGCATGACGATCCGGTACGCATTGGGTCTGCGATGTGATATCGAGCGGTTCCTGAGCGACACGATCGGGAACACAGACTGTGGGTCTATTGCGGATACATTGGGCGAGTTGGTCCACGATGCTCACCAGGAACAGTCTCTCGACGTCAACTCCGATGGTATTGACGAGAACGATTCCGCGATCGTACGGCTCGCGAATCAAATTATTGCCGAAGCATTCCGGCATGACGCATCCGACATCCATATTGAGCCCTACTCAGACCGCAAGGAAACCGCCATTCGTTTTCGTGTGGATGGTACGTGCTCCACGTACATGAAGATTCCCGCAATCTATCGGAGAGCCCTGGTGTCCCGCATCAAGATCATGTCCAGTCTTGATATTTCCGAACGACGGAAACCGCAGGACGGGAAGATCCGATTCAAGATGAGCCAGGGTCGGGAAATTGAGCTGCGTGTAGCGACATTGCCGACCGCCGGCAACAACGAAGACATCGTCATGCGGTTGCTCTCGGCGAAGGACCCGCTCCCGCTCGATGCCATGGAGTTTGCCCCAGCCACCCTTACGAAGCTCCTGGAGATCGCGGAGAAGCCGCACGGCATCATCTTGTGCGTCGGCCCCACCGGATCAGGAAAAACGACGACCCTGCACGCCCTGCTTCGCCATCTCAACACAGATGAACGAAAAATCTGGACGGCGGAAGACCCCATTGAGATCACCCAGGAAGGGCTCCGCCAGGTGCAGGTCCATCCCAAGATCGGGTTCACCTTCGCCTCCGCCATGCGATCGTTTCTACGGGCCGACCCGGATGTCATCATGATCGGTGAGATGCGGGATAGGGAAACTGCTGATGTGGCCATCGAAGCCTCGCTGACCGGCCACCTGGTTTTGAGCACTTTACACACAAACGGGGCGGTCGAGACTGTGGTCCGTCTCCTCGACCTGGGCTGCGATTCCTTCAACTTCGCCGATGCTATGCAAGGGGTGCTGGCGAAACGCCTCTGCAAGCGCATCTGCGTCGATTGTAAAGCATCGTACCATCCGACGGCGCAAGAGTACGATAAATTGGTGCATGGATACGGTGCGCACGCGTGGGAAACACTCGGGCTGAGCTATGGCGAGGACTTTCAGGTCTACCGAGGGCAGGGGTGTGACACCTGCAACCAGACAGGCCTCAAAGGTCGGGTCGCCTTGCACGAACTCCTCTGCGGATCGGATGAACTGAGAAACCTGATCCAGAGCCGCGCCAAGACGACGGAGATGCAGAGCCTGGCTGCGAAGGAAGGGATGATTACACTCGTGCAGGACGGGATTCTAAAAGTGCTGGCCGGCCTGACCACCTATGAACAGGTCCGCGCGGTCGCCATGAAATAGCGAGTCGAATGTCATTGTGGTCGCCGGCCCTCAGGTCGTAGATTCCAGCGCCTTGACGAACCTCTTCAGCCGGTCTTCTTCTTCAGGGCGAATCTTGATAAACTCAACACCGAACCTCGTTGCAGATGACCATCGGACCGCGGCCAGCTCGACGTGGACAGGCTCCTCTCCCGCCCGGAGTTGCATCATCATCTGTACATAAGCTGCAACGTCGGCAACGGTTTCAGAGGTGATGGCGCAACCCTCTTCAGACACATTTAAGATCGTACCCCCGGCGGACAGCTGATCTCCCTTGAACGTTACAGGAATTTGCACCGCGAAACGTGTGTGTTTACGTCCTTTCATGAGGTTCCCTGTTGGTCATCAGCCTATGGCGTGAGACGCGTTCCCCCGTGCCGTGGAGTATCGCTGTGATGCTTACGAGAAGTCTTTTTCCGGAGATGAAACGTTCCACCCTTTAGCGTAGGTGTGCGGTCGGGCCCGATGCGGCTGTACCACCAGCGACCCTCCCCTTCTGAAAAATCAGGCGAGAACTCGACTGTAAACCCTCCCTCTCGGTTATTCTCCTTCTGATACCACATGCCTTGCCAGGTATGACCGATGAATGTATGTGTCTCGAATCGCCCATCCTTCCAGTTATAGCGGCCGTTTCCCTCCCCATCGAGTGTCACTCGATCGACGGCACCATCTGCATCGACATATTCCCATTCACCGGCGAGGACATGGCGGTCACCGGGCTGAGAGCCAGGCGGTGGAGGAGAGAACTCCATGGGAACAGCCTGATGAACCACCGGCTTGGCACAAGCTGCGGCGAGCAATGCGGGAGCAAGAAGGAGAGATATCGCGACGTTTCGTAGGAGCATAATGACGCGTCAACGTGAATCGCGGCATCCTACTTACCATTTTGATGAGGGGGCAGACAAGCAGCCAAGTGAAACAGGCTACAGCCTGCTAGCCAAGTCGCGCGATCCGCTTGCAAGCGTCGTCGATATCGGCATCAACTTTCGCATAACTGAATCGAATGAACTTCCTCCCTTCAGGCCCGGAAAAGAAGGCTTCTCCCGGCACACCGGCCAGGCCGATTGTCTCGAGGAGAAACATCGCCCGCTCTTTTCCTGTTGTGCCGGGCAGGCGCGACGTATCGGCCAGTACGTAGTAGGCGCCCTGGGGAATCGACGGACTCAGGCCGGCCTGAGTCAAGGCCCGGCAGAACCGGTCGCGCTTCCGTTGGTAGTCGCGCGCCAGGTCGCGGTAGAACATGTCCGGAAGCTCCTGGATCCCCACTGCCACCCCCACTTGTAACGGCGTCGGGGCACAGACATAAAGCAGATCGTTCATCGCCCCGATTGCCTGTGCCCACCGTGCAGCTGCAATACTGTAGCCGATCCGCCAGCCGGTAATGCTGAATGTCTTCGAGTAACCGCCGATGGTAATCGTCCGGTCAGCCATCCCGGGCAGACTTGCCAGGCTCGCATGTCTTCGATCGTCGTACAGAAAATACTCGTAAATTTCGTCGGTGAACACAAACAGATCGTGTTGTTGTGCGACCGCTGCCAGGCTCTCCAGTTCTTGCCGGCTGAATACTTTTCCGGAGGGGTTGCCAGGCGAATTCACGATGATCGCCTTCGTTCGGGGAGTGATTGCGCGCTCCACATCGGCTGAGGAAAAGATCCAATCGGGAGCCCCCATCTTCACCATTACCGGGACCGCCTCAACCGCCAACAGCGCACTGATGTGGTACTGGTAGTAGGGCTCGAAAAGAATGACCTCGTCGCCGGGGCTGAGCAGCGCCAAGCAGGCACAATGAAACGCCCCGGTCGCTCCAGCACTGATGGTAATGTCTGTTTCGGGATCGGCGGCGATACCGTTGTATTGCGCAAGTTTCCTGGCGACTGCCTGCCTTAGTTCGAACAATCCGTCGTATCGCGAGTAGGTATTGTTTCCACGTTCCATCGCATCCGCCGCAGCTCGAAGCACCACCGGTGGAACCGGCGTATCACAAACCCCCTGCGCCATGTTGAGCCCCTTCGCCTGGACACAGGCTTGGGTCATCGCTCGAATCTCCGAATGGGCCAGTGTGGCCATTCGTCTGTTGATGTGCCGTTCCATCGTCGCATTCCTCCCTGACCAAAGAATTTCTTTTGTCGCAGAGCTGGTCCGGTTAGGTCAAGGGGGCAGAAGAACCGGTGAGAGAAGTTCGAGGCAATCAGCAGCCCGTCTTACATTCACTTCTTCTCTTTATTGGACGAAGGCTTCTGGTGGGAACGGAACAATTCGTAGTTCCGCAATACTTTTTTCACGTAGGCACGGGTTTCTCGAATGCGCGGAACTTTGCGATTTTTGATCCGATGGACCCCGGCATTATAGGCCGCTAAAGCCAAGGGAAGATCATCCTGGTAGAGATTCAGCAGATGCCGCAGTTGCTTGGCGCCCCCTCGGATGTTCTGGATGGAATCGTAGGCGTCGCCGACGCGCAACGTCTCTGCGGCAGCCGGCGTCAGTTGCATCAAGCCGATTGCGCCCTTGCGAGAGACGGCATGCTGGTGAAAATCAGATTCGGTCTTGATGACCGCGCGCAGCAAGGCCGGGTCGAGACGGTATTTCTTGGCGTACCAACTGATGGCCCGGCGGATCTCCTCGTTTGAATACCGAGGGTAGGCACCGTCATAGTCAGGTTTCGTGGGCGTGGGAGTAGCTCCGATCAGCAGACAGAACAGCACCAGCGCACAAATGGTACGCAACAGGTCTGAACAGAGAGATCTCCTTCCTGTGTGGGTATTCGCCATGGTGGGCACCTACAACCCCTAATGCAATACAATCTGCACAGAGGTCTCAAGATCCGTGCCGAACCGGGCTTCCACTAACATCTGGATAGGATAGGGGAAACGACCACTATGCCATCTAACCAATTGTGGCCCGATCTGGACAGAGTGGACGTTTGAGAACTGTCGGCTCTCCCCGCCGGATCGCCGCGCGAGACACGCGAGGCTGGCGGGAAAAGCGGGACGGGTGAGATGGGCTGAAAGCTGAAATTATCGGAACTTCGAACTTCGTGTCGCGCCTGTCGCGCACATCTTGCTTGTCTCGCTCACGCTTCACGCGCTAGAGCAAATCGCCGATGAGCTTGACCGCCTCTTCGGGAGAGGCAGCGGCATGGACGAGATGCGGCGCGAGATTTTTGAACAAGTTCACCCCGGCCTTATTGGCCCCCAACAGAATCACGGTCTTTTTTGCCTTCAACGCCAGTGCGACTTCCGAGACTGTTCCAGTGCCACCGAGCCCACAGGCCACAATGACGTCGCTGGACATCACATTCACGTTATTGCGGGCCTGGCCCAAGTCCGTCAGAATCGCCACATCCACATGCCGAGACACTCTTACCTTGCTATCCGGCAGAATTCCAATCGTCAGGCTACCGGGCACCGACTTCGCACCCTCGCTGGCCGCGTCCATCACACCGCTCGCACGCCCTCCAGTCAACACCACCCACCCTTGGCGTGCAATGAGTTCTCCCAAGCTCTTGGCATCGGCTAATTCTCGAATACCGGCCTTGGCCGGACCCATGACACCTATCACCGGCTTTCTTGTCGATCGTCTGATCGGACGTTTCACAGACCCACCTCCCCGGGCTGGCCCGCATTATTCACGAAGGCTTCTCCTGCAACCGCCGATACGCTGTTCCAACGGGCGTGCTCGCCACTCAGTCGGTCAACATACTGTTCAAGTATGCTTCCCTCCTTCCCGGCTGCGCTTGCCCGTCTCACAACGCATCTC
>JACAFD010000074.1 GCA_013388555.1 Nitrospirota bacterium
ATTCCACTGCGCGCGTCGAACGACCACCGCATCATCGTGGGGGTTCCGCGAGCACGGAAGGACTCGCGCTGTACCCGCCTCAATCGGCGCTCCGTCCCTTCATCGCAAAGAGTCCTGACGGCCGCCACTGCAAGAACAGGATCACGAGCACGAGGATCAGGACCTTACCGTATACGGCGCCGAAACTCGGCTCGATCAGTTTGTTCAATCCACCGATCCCCAGCGAGGCCACGATCGTGCCGGCCAATTTACCGACCCCGCCGGTCACCACCACCATGAAGGCATCGACGATGTAATTCTGGCCGAGACCCGGGTCCACATTGCCGACCAACGTGAGGGCCCAACCGGCAATGCCGGCGAGACCGGACCCGAACGCAAAGGTATAGGCATCGACCTTTCGCGTGGGAATTCCCAGGCACGAACTCATATTGCGATTCTGCATCACCGCCCTTACGCGTAACCCGAGATTCGATTTAAAAAGGGCGTAATAAATCCCTAACACGCAGAGGATGGACAACCCGATAATGAAGATGCGGTTGAACGGAAGATAGACCCCGACCAGAACCTGCGCGCCGCCGCTCAGCCATGTCGGCGCGATCACGGCGGTCAGGTCGCCGAAATAGACCCGTGCCGCTTGCATCAAGACCAAGCTCACACCCCAGGTTGCCAACATCGTCTCGAGCGGACGTCCATACAGAAACCGGATGACGGTGGCTTCAAGCAGCAGCCTGCATGCGGCGGCGGCAAGGAATGACACCGGCAGCGCGGTCAGAAAATACGACTCGAACATGGAAGGGGGTAGATAGGCCTTGAAGATCTCCTGGGTAACGAAGGTCGCATAGGCGCCGACCATCATCAACTCGCCATGGGCCATGTTGATGACCCCCATCAAGCCGAAGACGATCGCCAAACCCAACGACATGATCAGCAGAACTGAGCTGAGGCTCATGGCCCGAAAGAGCGTTTCAATCGCGTTCGCCCAGGCGCCCCAGGTTTCAATGCGGTGAATTGCGGCGGCAGCGGCCTTTGCGACCGCCTTCTGCGGTTCGCTTGCCTCGGCACTCTCGCCCGCCGCGACTAATTTCTTCATGGCCGGCACCCCGTTCTGACTGTAGAGTTCGCCGAGCTTCTCTGCCGCAGCGGTTTTAACCGACAGATCGTCCGACGCGAGCTTGAGCAGCGCCGCAGACTCTTCCATCGTATAGCGCGCCCACTTATTCGGTTCGTTCGCTGCGGCAGCCTCCAGCCATGGGATCGCCCAGGTCTTACCGGCTGAACCGAGATCCGTCGCCGCCGACCGGCGCACGTCGGTACTGGGACTCTTCAGATTCGCTCGATTCTTGAGAGAGTCCATGAGCGGCTTCATGGCTTGCCGGGTACTGCGGTCTGCACCGGCGCGGATCGCCTCCAACTGCGGAAGCAGGCTGGCATCGCCCTGTTCAACCAACGTATGAATGGCTGCGTCCCGAACTGATTCATCCTCGCTGGTCAGATGGGTCAGTGCCAGCTCGACAGGAGACAGTTGAGGCACCTCAGCCGGCCCATCTGCTGCGATCGCCCGGAGCTGCGCAGAGAACAACAGCAGCCCCAGAATACTGAGCGCTGCAACCATGCAACCAAGAGACATCTTCATGATCGTGAACTGCCCCTCCATAAGACACACGAATGACGCAGACTTTTCGTCCCGTCAACCGAACTTCTCGCCCTCTTAGAGGGAGCTACCGAGTAGCCCCCTCTAAGTGACGTGCTATTTTTGATAGGTCCCTTGATGAGCGACCCAGTCGCAGCCCTTGTCTGGATTCGTAAATTCGCTCCAGGGCTCCGGCTTCACCAGCCCCTTCGAACGGGAGACGACCTTGAATTGACCGTCCGCCAAGATCTCGCCGATGAGCACCGGACGATAGGTGTGGTGATTGGCAGCGTCCATCATGATCTCGCCGCCGGGCGCGAGGAACTTGCTGCCATAGACCGCCTTCCGGACCTTGTCGACTTCAGTCGAGGCAGCTTTTTCAACTGCTTGCTTCCAGATGTACACCCCGAAGTAGGCGGCCTCAATCGGATCGTCCGTGACCCGCTTATCGCCGTCCGGCAGATTGTTCTTCTTGCAATAGGCCTTGAAATTCGCCACGAATTGCTTGTTTTGCGGCGTATCGACGCTTTGATAATAATTCCACGCCGCCAAGTGCCCGACCAAGGCCGACGTGTCCATGCCGCGCAGCTCGTCTTCCGCCACGCTGAAGGCCATGATCGGAGCATCTTCGGCCCGCAACCCCTGGTTCGCAAACTCTTTGTAGAAGGGGACATTGCTGTCTCCGTTGATCGTGCTGATGACGGCAGCCCCTCCGCCGGCGGCGAATTTCTTCAATTTGCCGCAGATGGTTTGGTAATCCTGATGGTGGAATGGTGTGTATTCTTCCATGATGCTGTCCGCCGGAACTTTCTTCGCCAGCAACATCGCTCTCAGTATTTTGTTGGTGGTGCGGGGATACACGTAATCGGTACCGAGCAGATAGAACTTCGTGAATCCGCCCCCCTCCTTGCTCATGAGGTAATCCACCGCCGGCACGGCCTGCTGGTTCGGAGCAGCGCCTGTGTAGAACACATTGCGGGAACATTCTTCTCCCTCATACTGCACGGGATAGAACAGTAAGCCGTTATTTTTCTCGAAGACCGGCAACACCGACTTGCGGCTGACCGAGGTCCAACAGCCGAACACGACTGCCACCTTATCTTGTAATAACAGTTGCTTGGCCTTTTCGGCGAAGAGATCCCAGTTTGAAGCCGGATCGACGACGACCGGCTTGACCATCCGTCCCATTACTCCACCCTTCGCGTTGATCTCCTCCACCGCCATCATCACGACATCGCGGAGCGAGACTTCGCTGATCGCCATGGTTCCACTGAGAGAATGTAGGATACCGATCTTGATCGGTTCCTTATCTGCCGCATAGGACAGGGCCCAGTTGCCCAAGTTGCCGAGCAGAGAGGCGACCCCTATGCCTGCCACGACCTTGCCTCCCTTAACCAGAAGCTCACGCCGCGAAGGGCCCTCCTGCTCACCCGCAGCAACCTTGTCCGGTTCGACCGGGTTAGCCTTATCAGGCTTGTTCGATTCCATGGTCCGACTCCTTTCACTCACACGTAAATGTTATGCCAGATCAAAAGCAAGAAAATGTTGCTATAGAGTTTTCAAGATGGCTCCGCCCAAGCGGCGTTTAGACACCACCCCACTGTCTTAATACTGCAGCTGCAACGCCACCGTGATAGAATCCTGATGTACACCGGCGCCAGCAGGGTTAACAAGCATGGTGTTATTCCCCGAAGCAATCCCGGCATATGCGGTATTCCGGTAGTACGCCGAAATGCGGGCATTGTGACCACTAATAACGTAGTTCACCCCACCTTCAAATTCATCGACTCCCTGGTTGTACACGCTATTCACGAAGGTATATCTCCCATAGGGCTGGAATCTCCCGATTCCTATCTCCTGAGGAAACAGATACAAGGCGTAGGTGGTGAATGACGTCCCGTTAAACATGCAGTAGCAGCCGCCGCCGCCGGTCGTTGGACCTCCCACCTGAGTGGCGGCGAGGTCCTGTGCCCAATACCGTTTGTATTCAGCGTTGAACGTGAACACACCCTGGTTCGGGAGGACCTTCTCAAACAGGATATCGCTCGTAAAGTTCCCGTACGCTGATTGATTTGTGAGTGTACCGGCGCTGTTATTCTGCCATTCTCCCCCTACCGCAAGCGCAAGAATATCACCCAATGTCCCATAGTAAGTGCCGCTGGTATAGTAACCGGGATTCTTCTCTTCGTTCAGCAGGTTCCACGTAATACGGCCTGCATACTTCAGGCTGTTTCTTTGGTTAGGTCCGGAGGTGCTGCTTGACTGCAGTCCCGTGAATACACCTCCGACATATTGCAGATGCGTAGCGCCCGGATGGACTTTCCCATAGAAGACGGCGCCATTGTCACGGCCATAGAGACCAGCCCCACCAGCGCCAAAGTTCCCGCTGAAGTCGGATTGGTTAAGCGGGGTCCTAAAGCCATCAAAGACCGCATGGTAGAATGGGCCGTTCAGTTCGCCACGCTCTGTCGGCACTAACAGGCGCCCAACCCATACGTTCGCTAGCTCATTAAACTCGAACTTCCCGATCGCATCGAGCAGGCCCATATTAGAATTACCCCCGAAATGATTTCCTCCTCCGTTAACAGCACAATTAAAGCATTCGGTGTTGAACTCGAACCCGACGTACTTGTGGATCTTCCCGTTGATATAGATACGAGCGTTGTTGACCCCAAAGGTGTTGCTCCATTGCCCTCCGCTCGCTGACGCATCTTCTGCCATATTGAAATTGGTACGTATGCCCATTCCGATAGAAATAAACTTGTCGTCGTCGCCCTTGATCGTGCCGCCGGCATAAGCACTCGGCAGCACATATGCCATCCCGGCTAAGAGCGCCAGGATAGCCACAGCAACCACTAACAGTGTCTTTCTTCTTCCTCTATCTACCTTCATAGTGACAGCCTCCCATGCCCCGTTGATGATCCCATTGCTCACTCATCTTAGGATCTCTCACTTCGACGGCATCGTCGCTGCACACGCCATTGTGCGCATCCACAAGCCCCCACAACCGACTCACCTTGGATTACTGGCGGGGGATCTATACGCCGAAAGGCACGATAAACACACTAGGCATCTCCCTAGGAACGCGAGGCAATCTCACTAGGCAGGACGAGCGAGACTGGCGGGACGCGCGAGAAAAGCGGGACTGGCGAGATCCGAAGGCTAAAGATTAGGGCTAGGCTGAAGGCTGAAGTGTATTGCGCCCCGCACGTATGCCGTGCGGGGCGTTACTCGGATGCGAGGAGGCCGTGGACTAGGGCGTATTTGGTGAGCTCTGCCGTCGTGTGAAGGTCGAGTAGCGCCATGATCTGTGACTTATGAAACTCGACGGTCTTCGGTGAGAGATTGAGGGCCGACGCAATCTCCTTGACTGTCTTCCCCTCTGCCACAAGTTGCAATACTTCCCGCTGGCGCCCGGTCAAGGGCCTATCTTTCAGATCCGGAGGCTTTCCCCCGGTGATGACCGACTGTACCAGACCTCTTGCAACCAAGGGGGTGACATAACACTGTCCCTCCATGACTGATTGAACGGCTTGGCGTAGTTCTGAACCGGCGGATCGTTTGAGCAGATAGCCGGAGGCGCCGGCCTTGAAGGCTTCGTTCACATAGGCAGGATCGGCATGCATCGTCACAAAGATCAACTTGGTGCGAGGCAGAGTTTTCTTCAGCTTCCTGGCGGCATCGACCCCGTTGAGCTCCGGCATCGAAATATCGAGCGTGATGATGTCAGGCTCAAGTTCCTGTGCCATTCGAACCAGGGTACGGCCGTCCTCTGCCACACCGACAATCTCGCACTGGTCCTCCAGCAATTTCCGGAATCCGTCCAATACCAGGGTATGGTCATCACCCAGGAGAATCCGTGGCCTGCTCATGACACCCCCTCCGGAACCAGCACCACCACCTGCACCTTCGTTCCCTTCCCGACGGCTGACATGACTCGCAGGTCCCCCTGAACCAAGGCGACTCGCTCCTTCATGCCGAGCAATCCCAGGCCATGTGGGCCGTGCCGGGGTTGCTCAGAGTCAAATCCCACTCCATTATCCGTAATCGTAACCGTCAGCCCGGATTGAGATCGGGTCAGCTCCACATCGACTCGCGACGCCGCTGCATGGCGAGCCACATTGCTGAGACTCTCTTGGGCCACGCGATAGAGACAGGTCGCGATCTCCTGCGGGATGGCTGAGGGAATATCGTTATGTCCGAAGCTCCCTTGGATTCGGCTTCGAGCTGTGAAGTCGTCCACCAGCCGCTGTAAAGCGATCGGGAGGCCGAGGTCATCGAGAATAGAGGGATGAAGTTGATAGGCCAGATGACGCACCACATCGGACAATTCCACAACCCGGTTCTGTATCGCGCGGACGGCTCGACCCAAGTGATCTGGCGAGGAGCTAAGCCGCCGTTCCACCGCTTCGATATCCATGGCGAGCAACGCAAGCCGCTGATTGATGTCATCGTGCAAATCCCGTGAGATACGGCGCCGCTCATCTTCCTGCACGCGCAACAACTGGAGCGTCAACTTCTGCAATGCTTGCCGGCTGGATTCGAGCGACACTTCGGTCTGCGCCCGTTCAGCAACCTCAGCCATTAATGATTCGTTGACGGAAGCCAGCTCTTGTGTGCGAGCCTGCACACGCCTATCCAACGCCTCGTTGAGTCGTTGCAGTTCCTCTTGGTGCAACCGGCCCTGCTGCTCCGTCTGCTTCCGGACCGAGATATCCCGCACAAATCCGCTGAATGTATAGACCCCGCCCTGTCCCAAGACCGGCGAAATCGCCAGTTCTATCGGGATTTCGTGCCCATCCCGGTGGCAGCCTGTAATTTCAACTCTGGTGTTCAACATCGGCCCCTCTCCGGTTGCGAGGAAGTGCCGCAATCCTCGTTCATGAGCTTCCTTGTGTTGAGGGGGGACAATGGTGGCGGAGAGGAGTCGCCCCATAGCCTCTTGACGGGTCCAACCGAATATCCGTTCAGCTTGGGCGTTCCAGTCGGTGATGACCCCGGCTGCATCCATCCCGATGAAACCATCGAGCGCCATCTCGACGATACGCCGCGTGTGTGCCTCGCTCTTGCGCAGCGACATTTCGGCTTCTTTGGCGAGAGCGCGCTCCTGCTGCGCTCGTTGATATTCCCTCCGCACGCGTGTCACAGTCCACACCAAGAGTCCAAACGTTGGAACCACCACGGCTCCGCCTGCCAGGCCAAGGTTCCAGAGAATTTCTCGAATCGGCGCCAGCACATCGCTCCGATCCATGCGCATCAGCACCGTCCAATGCGTACCCTCAAATCCGTTATGGGATTGAGTCTTGGCATAGCCGGTAATGACCGGCACGTGGCGACGCCTGTGCTCCTCCTCGACGTAACTGGATAGGGACGATTCGCTCAACAATGCCGACGGTAGGCCGAGTTGTTTGAGGTTGACGTTCCCCTTGTGCTGAAGATCTGAATCGATGAAGGCAATCCCCTTCTCAGTGAGGAACTGATATTCCAGCGCTCCCCAAAATCCCTCTCGTTCCCGGAAAGCCAGAAGGGTCCTCGTCATTACGTCTTCAAGCCCTGGAATTCCCACCCTCGTCGTCACGACCCCCAGGAATTCCCCGTACGGTCCGGTGATGGGAGCCGTCACAGCTATGGCGTCAGGGCCACCCATTACTGCAAATGGCTCCACGTCCCCCATATGGATCCCCTGCCCGTTGCGCACGGCCTGAAACCAGGGTTCGGCGCTGTAGTCCCGCCCTACAGTGGCTGGATCAGTGGCAACAACAATCTGTCCGTTCGCATCTGTTGCGCCGATCCATAAGTAATCCGTGTATGCGATCTTGGCCCCTGCGATATACACCGACTGAAATTCCCGATTCCCCGGCTGCACGCTGAACATCCTGGCCATCATCAGCGCATCGCCATGCCGTTCAATGAGAAATCGGTCCAGTTTGTCCGAAACTTCGGCGGCTGTATGGGCTAGGGTTTCTCCTGCAGTCGCGACCATGCGGGTTTCGACGTAGCGGAACGCGATGCTGCCGATGCTCAGCGTGGCGACCGTCAGCACGCCGAGAAGAACCGGCAGCCAGGAATAGGGGCGGGGAGCCCGTGTTTCAGACATGATCATTCATCCTGTTCGCCTCGTCGGCACATGACAGCACACATGATCAGACCCTTTACTGGCCCGCGCGCATGAGATTCCCGCAGCCTAGTATCGTGCGTATTCACGTTTATCCCTGCGACCACATGTTCATTCCATGCTTTCGAGACGACCGTGGAAGGCTTGCTGTGGAGGGAGAAGGCCATTCTGGTCATTCTGTCTGTACCGACAGGACGCCATTGTCCTTTGCTTACGTTCTGGCTGAATCGACGGACGTCGCTGTCCATGACTCAACCCTGACACTTGGGGTAGTGATTCTCGGAGTCTCTCGCTCTCCTGTCAAGTGGCAGGGTGTGCTCTCATGCCTGGAGGAAGTTGCCGGTGTCCTCGCCATTTCGGTTATGCTAGACTGGCGGCTGTTCTACACGGTACGAATTGACGATGTCTTATCTTTCACGACGTGCGCTTGTCCTGCTGGTCGGAACCACTTTGACCTTGTCTGCCTGCGCGACTCGGCCTGATCTGGATGTAACGATCTCTGAATCAGACAGAGGTGCGGTGTATGTGGAACGGATTCCCGATCGAGCGTTCCGAGCCTCTCACCCCATCACGATATCGGCAGATACGATGGCACGAGTCCTTCGTGGCGTGATCGTCAACGATAGCCAGGGGGTGATCCTGGGAAACATGATCCCCGGCAAGTCGGAGGTCGGTCGAGCGTTTGAGGACAGGGACGTTGAGTACCTGGCGCCGCTCCTGGTCGCTGGACTCACCAGAGCTGCATCGGACCAGCAGGTTGGGTTTCGCGTCGTCCACGTCGCTGCGCCTACCAATTCACAAATTGCCGGGCTGACCTTCTGCGTGGACTCCGTCCGTTTTCCCGGTACCTGTGAGTCTGAACAGCCTTCGGGAGCGATATCTGAAGAATCGACAGCCGGTTCGCTCTATGCCTATGGACAGTCGCTGTTTCTGACCTTGACCGAGTATCGCTACCGGACTAAACGGGCCGAATCGAGTACCACGGCCAATCGGCGTATTTTCAATCTGGCAGGAATGGGGAACCGCACGGTGCACTTCGTTCCGGAATCTGCCAAGCGCCCCGACAGCTATCGAACTGCGCTGTCAACCGACGCGACTCTGGTGATCGACTACGACCTGCTTGCCACAATGCCTGCTGCATCGGGCATACAATCGGCGACGCCTGTGAAGGGGGAACCCGCTCAGCGAGACACCGATATGGACGAGGTGCGGAAAGAATTGCGGGAGATCAAGAAGAAACTGGCAGAGCAAGAACTGGAACGGGCAAGGTCTACCCCCTCATCCTCTAAGAATCCAGCGCCTCGATCGGCTCCATAGGTTGCGACGCCTGATGCGCCCCATAGCACGCAAGCCCTATCCTCGATGTTTCTCAACCCGTTGATCGAGTTCTCCGGCTAAGAGCACTGCTTCAGCTATCTCGCGCATCGACTTCCGCAAATCCATACTTTGCCGCTGAATGAGTTTAAAGGCCTCTTCTTCCGTCAGCCGCCTCGAACGCATCAGATAACCCTTGGCCCGTTCCATCAGCTTTCGAACCGCCAGGGCTTCTTGCATTTCAAGGGACTTCTCAAGCAAGGCCGTATGCTCGATGCCAATGGCGGCCTGATTGGCAATGGCCTGGAGCAACTTGACCTCTTCGCCGGTAAACACATGGGGAAGAGATGTGTAGCTATTGATCACACCTATGGCCTTTTCCCGCACCATCATCGGGACAGAAACCAATGAGCACAGCCCCTCCTGCTTGGCCATATCCCGATACACATAGTCTCGATCTGTGGTGACATCGGCTACGATGATCGGCCGACGCTCTTTCACCGCGCGGCCACTGATACCCTCCCCCACTTTCAAGTTCGGCTTGCGGCGATACTGTTCGCTGAGACTCTGCGTCGCCTCGATCCGTAGTTCCCCGCTGGCTTCGTCCACTAACATGATCGAGCAAATCTTGGAGTTCATCATTTGTGCGGTCATCGTCGCCAAGAGTTGAAGCACGTCTTTGATCAACCGATTAGACGCGACTGTTTCTGAAACCTGTGACAGTGTTTCCACCTGCAAGGCTTTGCGTTGCATTTGATCGTAGAGCCTCGCGTTTTCGATCGCTCCACCGACTTGATTGGCAATGGTCGAGAGTAACGCGATCTCATCCGCCTGATAACGCCTTGGACGTTTATGTTGGACATTGATTACGCCTACCACTTCTTTCTTCGCCATGATCGGCACGGAGACAAAGGCTTGGTAGCGGTCTTCAGGGAGGTTATGAAAGAATTTGAACCGTGGATCATCGTTCGCATTGCTCGGGATCACGACCCGCGTTCGTTCCTGCGCAACCCATCCAGTGATGCCCTCTCCTAACCCGATTGTGATACGACCGATCAATTTGGGGTGAGGGTTTTTCGAGGCTCGTAGGATAAGTTCATCCTGGGTGTCCGATAAGAGATAGAGGAGGCAAGCATCCGCCTTGGTGACTTCGACGACCACTTCGACGATATGTTTAAGGATCGCTTCGACATCCAGTTGGTTGCTGATCGACGCAGAGATCCGATGGAGCACGTCGACTTCACGGGCTTTTTCCCGCAAGGCCTGTTGGAGCTGCGCCACAGATGGCGTGCGTGTGGTCGTCATAGTAAGCTACCTTCGAGCAACGGCCTTTCGACGGGCAGGATGTTTGCCTGGCTGACGGCCGCGCGGCAGCCGGCTCCCGCGTCCATGTGTGCTCTGAAACCATGCTGCACAGACCTGCCGCTCGATCGGACGAATGACCACTTCCCCGATCTTCACCGGCCACACCCCAATGACCCGCCCTCCGAGCACCTTTTTGTCATGTTGCATGGCGCCCCAGAGGGACGCAAACGATATCTGCGGGGCCTGTCCGGATAACCCGGCCCGTTGCACTATACTTCGAATCCGTTCAACAACTTCTGGGCCACAGAGACCCATGTGATAGGCCAAATCCGCTTCTTGCACCAACCCAATCCCCACCGCTTCTCCATGGATCAATCCACGATAGCCTGCGAGTGACTCCAGCGCGTGGCCGATGGTGTGGCCATAATTGAGAATGCGTCGGCGGTCTGACTCCCGTTCGTCTCCGGCAACCACCTGCGCTTTGATCTCGCAGGATCGCTTTATCGCGCGCATAACCGGCGACTCTTCGAGTTTCAATAGAGCGGGAATCTCCTTTTCCAAGAAGGCGAAGAACTCCTCGTCGGCAATAATGCCATATTTGATCACTTCGGCTAAACCGGCAGTCCATTCGCGGCGGGGGAGGGTACGCAGCGTGAGAGGATCGATCCATACAGCGCGCGGCTGGTAAAACGCTCCGATCATGTTCTTTCCCAGCCGATGGTCCACGCCGGTCTTGCCGCCGACGCTGGAATCTACTTGAGCCACAAGCGTTGTCGGCACTTGCACGAACGGGATTCCCCGTTGATAGATGGCTGCGGCAAAGCCTGTGATATCACCGATGACTCCACCCCCGAGTGCCAGCAACAGGGACTGACGCTCGAACCTCTGCCTGGCCAACCGATCGAGGACCTTGGCAATTGTGCCGAGCGTCTTTGTTCCTTCCCCCGGCGGCAAGATGATGGGGGTCGGATCGTATCCCGCTTTGCGAAGCGACCGAAGGACTCCCTGAAGATAACGGCGTGCCACATGCCGATCTGTCACAACCCCAATCTTCAATGATGTCGTGAGGGCCCTGAGCCTGTCGCCCACTGACGCGAGTAATCCAGGATACAGAACGATGTCGTAGCTCCGCTCTCCCAAGGTCACGTGGACAATCTGTTCTGCCACCGCAGCCATGCTCAACGACAGTCTCTCCTGGCCCACTATGCAAGTCGCCTGTTAGGAAGGCCTGGACTCAGTGCACATTTTGCCTGAGGGGGCGATGATTTGCGAGGGATAAAATAGGGGAAGGTGGGGCCACGGGAAAGGCCCCGCTCGTTTACGAAACCTATCCACTGTGCGACCGATTGACCGCCGCATTCTCTCGCGCCGACAGGGTCAGCATTGATCATGTGAGAAATATGAATGGCTGGAGAGTACGTGTTGAAAGGTCGAGATCGGGATGAAGCAGCAACCGCGAAGGATTACTGTACTTGCCCCCTTGATGAAGCACTAACGCGTCGGCTTACAGCCCTTCAGGACGCCCTCACGATACTCGGCGTCAAGAAGATGAGGAGCTCTTGTTTTGAGACACTCTCGCTCTTCTGCTTGAAGAGCCATCCCAAAACAGGTATGCGAGAGAGATAGGGGATACCAATCACGTTGTTGCTCTGTTGATCGATAAAGACCCCGCCGATCACCATAGTCTCGCCGTCGCGGATTAGAACCTGGGTATTGGCTTCGCGTCGGTCAATACTTGGGCCGGCCGGATTGCTTCGTGCACCGACGGCATTTCTGGTTGCGCGAACCTTCATCATGATTTGCTTACCGATTTCCTTCGGATCACGCGAGGTAATCTGAGGAGTCACATTCAGTTCCAAGTTCGCATCCACAAAGGTCGTCTGGGTCCCCTGGAGGGAGGTCGTCTGGAACGGGATCGATTCCCCCTGTGAGATCTTGGCCTCCCGCTTGTCCAACGTCGTGACCTTCGGCGCGGCAATGACTTTACTCAGACCGAGCAACTCCCCTGCCGACAACCGCATATCCAACAGCGCCCCATCAGCTTTTCCAATCGTGAACCCGACACCAGGCGTAGACGTCAAACCACCGACTGTGGCTGGAAGATTGACCAGAAAGTTAGATGTTTGAGCGCCAAAGGCTCCAGTCGTACCAGACTTGAAGTTTGCCACCGCCCCACCCGAAAGCTGATTCACATTCTGGATACCCCATTGAACACCCAGTGAACGGGAATAGGTCGTATCGGCCTGAACTATCCTGGCTTCGATTTGGACTTGAGGAACTTCGAGGTCAAGCCCATCGATCAGCTGTTTCATCACCTCAATCTTGTTCTCCGTATCCCGGACGATTAAGGCATTGGATCCCACATTAAAATTAATCAACCCTCGAGGGCTTTTAAACTGCGTGAGAGATGTCATGAGTTCCATCGCTGGCAGATTCCTAATATAGAACACCCGGTCGACCAGGTCCTCTGCCTTTGCCTTGGAATCCTTTGCCTGGGCCTCTTCATTCTGCTGTTTTGCAATATTCGCTAGCGTATCGATCCACAGGATATTGCCCTGCCTGATCTTGCCTAATCCGTTCATCTTCAAAATCATATCGAGCGCCTGATCCCAGGGTACACTCACGAGCTTCATCGTAACCTTGCTCTTGACCCCTTCACCGACAACCATGTTAAACCCACTCACTTCGGCAATGAGGCGCAGGACATTACTGATGTCGGCCTGCTGAAAGTCCAGTGAAATGCGCCGTCCGATATAATGCGTTTCCCCAACAACCAAATCATCCTTTGGCGTGGTTGCCTCACCGACATCTGTCCCGGATGTCATCTGAACAGGCTGTACGTGAAATCTCGTTGGAGAGTGCTGCATCAGGGTAGCTGCCCGCTGAACCGCATGAGAAGTGGAAGCCACCTGGACCGCCGGTATTACACGATTCTCCGATCCGATAGTTTCTACCGCCTCGCCACGGTGAGAGTCCTTATTTGTGGCCAGCCCCGCGCCGGCACCTTCCCGAAGCGTCACGATAAGATTCGCCCCGTGCGGTTCAACGGAATAGACAACAGTACCGGCAAGATCCAACACCACCCGTACTCGATCAGCATGATAACCCATACGGACTCGCTTCAAGAACTGGTGATTCACAGATATGGCAGGCTTGCTAATGGCAGAGGCAACGCCTGGAATGTCGATCAGGAGACGTCGCTCATCAAGACGCGTCACCTCATGATGGGGTAGCTTGCCATCTCCCGAGATGACAACCCGGATATCGTCTGTGCCGCGCCGAACCTCGATACCGGTAAGGATCGCTGCCAGCCCCTCCTCGATGCTCGAGGGCACACCTGGGTCGGCAACAGAAACGTCGATTGATGCTCCCATCGATGGTACGGCGATCGGGACACTCAGCGCTCCCACCGCCGAGAGCACGCGAACAAATGCTGTGGTTGTCATGGTCAGCTTAGGTGTCATTCTACGCCCTCTTTCGGGTGGAGGAGCTTGACATACTCCCGCTCCTGTTTACTTCCATACACATCTGTAAACCGTTCTTGCACCACAATACCTTTCTCCGTCACGGCACTTACCACGCCATTATTAGGACCGATGCGCGTTCCTCGACGCACTGTATATCCATTTCCATCTGGCGTCTGGACCATAGCCGTATTGCCGTAGGCTCCCCATACGACAGCGATCAGATTCATCTCCGTGAGCCCGACGCGCTGGAGCGGGGGTAACGAGGGGTCAATCGGCCCGACTCCCAATTGTTGCAACACCGGCACGAATGGATCGCGCCGCCCGGAAGGGTCATAGGAACGTGGGCTCATAGGCTCCAATGTTGAATTGGGTGCGACTGGTTGAGCGCTCTGATCGCCGGCTTCCACGGCTGGTGTTTGACCTGTCTCAGCGAAGCTCAGACCGACTGAGACAAGGAGACAAGCGCATCCGATGAGAGTTAATCTCGCTGTTTTCCTGGTCAAGCGCCGATTTTCACAGGTGACGTCCATTGCTCACAACCTCACACTTACCGAAGACTCTGGGCCCTATTTCTTCTGAGGACTCGCTGGAACCGCCGCGGCCAGCTTGACTTCCTCTGGCGCCGCATAGGCGACAAGGTCAAACACAGTCTGCGTGACAAACCGCCCCTTCTCAACCTTTGGAGCTCCCATCTTGAGACCGGATACGGTCACAATTCGAGGCAATGCATTGATTCGATCGAAAAACAAGGCCGCGGTGTGGTAGCCTCCGGAGACCTCGACATTAACCGGCATCTTGACAAACAGTTTCGATGGATCTTCTGTCTTGGTGCTGGGTTTCCACAGCTTAATGTCGAGCCCAAGGCGAATCCCCAGATCTGATACCTGCTTGAGCAACATTACAGCCTCCTCTTCAGGCGGCAGTCGTTCTTTCTTTTTCGCGAGTTCAATCTCAAGTTGCTTACTGGCGGCAATAAGTTCGTCAAGATGTTTGACTTTAATGGTCAATGTTTGAATCTGCGTATCTAGCCCGCCAATCTCCCCCTGGAGCCCTGCAATCTCCGTGGATTTCGGTTCAGCGACATAATAGTAAAAGCCCACGATAATGCCGGCTAGAACCATCACAAGAAGCCCAACCTTCTGAACCAATGGGATCGACCGCAAGAGGTCAAGATTTATAGTAGGCAGCTTCATCGTTCTCAACCTTTGAGACGGAAACCGAGTTTGAATTGATAGACATTGACTTGGTTTTCCACCGCGGCTCGGCTCTCTTGAAGATTGATATTCGTGAAATAGTCGGTACGGCGCAGGTTGTTCACGAATTCCACCACATCGTCGTTGGTCGCCGCACGACCCTCAAGATCGATCTCGCTCCCGGTGACGGCCACTCTCACGAGCCACACCTTCAGCGGCTCTAGACTTTGACTGACATGGTCGAGTACCTTGACAGGGCCGACTCGCGACTTTTCCAATTCATCGATAATTCGATTTTTGTCTTCCAGCACTTTCTTTCGGTTCTCGAAATCAGAAACCTGCTTCACCTGCTCCTTCAACTGTACAACTTGCTTTTCCTTGTCAAGCTTTTCAGCCTGCCGCGCGGCGATCTCTTCATCGAGTGACGCTGAATACCACCAGCACCCCGCCAGGGTGATAAACAACAACCCCACACCCAGCAGCGCCTGTGCCCTCACATCATACTGAGGCTTTGCCTTGTGCCCCTTGGGCCCAGGCAGTAGATTAATGCGAATCATCGGTCCCCTACCGATCTGAGAGCCAATCCAACTCCCACGGCGGCCAGCGGAGCCAATTCGGCCAGCGTATTCGGGTCAAAATCACTTCCGGAGGTCTCGATCTCACTGAACGGATTCACAACCTCGACAATGGCTTGCATTCGGTCACTCAGTTGCGGGAGCAAACCCTTGACCTGCGCTCCCCCTCCGCACAAGAGTACCTGCTGAACATCCACATCCGACATGGTTGACTTGAAATAATCGATGGTTCGAGCAATCTCCGACGCCACCTCTGCATTGACACTGTTGATGACCGTAGTCAACGCGGCCTCATTGTTCCCTGCCGAACGCCCGCCTTTTTTCGTTTCCTCTGCTTCTTCGTAAGACATGCCCAATTCCCGCTGAATAGCTTCCGTATAGCGATTCCCGCCAATGGGAATATCACGCGTGAAAAGCGAGGTGCCGCCTCGAACAATATTGACATTCATGACACTCGCGCCGATGTTGACGAGTGCGGTCGTTTCCTCCTGCGAAACAGGATAGTTAATCGCATGCATATTTTCGATTGCAAAGGCATCGACATCCATGACGATTGGAAGCAGCCCCGCCCCCTTGACGAGTTCGGTCAGCTCATTGATTTTGTCCTTCTTGGCTGCTACGAGAATGATCGACATCTCTCCCTGGGTATCGCCCGTAGCTGTGGAAGAAGGCAACACACTGAAGTCGATGTTCACCTCATTAATGTCGAAAGGGATATACTGCTCCGCGGCAAGTCTGACCTGCCCCTCCAACTCCTCGTCAGGCATCGGCGGCAGACTGATCTTTTTAATGATGACTGCGTGACCGGAAATCGACACCGCGACTTGCTTTACCTTAATCTTCGTTTCCTCAAACAACTCCTTAATCGCCGACACCACTCGTCCCTCATCCATCACCGTGCCATCGACTATGACCTCCGGCTCAAGTGGTTTGAAGCCAAACTTTTGGAGAACGTACCGCCCGCGGATTTCCTTCAACTGAACGAGCTTGATGCCGCTCGACCCGATATCTAACCCGACAAGCTGTCGCTTCGGGGTGAACATCGAGAACAAATCCGCTTCGGCCAGACTCTTGAATGAACTCAACATACGTGCCCCTGACTGTACATGACTATCCGCCTAGCGCAAATCTTTATGTGAATTTCACGCAGAATGCCCATCATGACCATCCCCCCGCAAACTTATCACTCCACATTAGAGAGGCATTGCGAGGCATTTCTTTTTAGTCAGCGCGTTCTGATAATTACTCCGCATTCCCTAAACTTAAATTCGAAGCCTCTTGGCTGTGAATCACGTCCGATAAGTGACCAGATGGTGAGGCTTCACTGCAGCCTAAATTTATGCACAGGCCAAGTATAGTTCATAGTCGCTACCTGTCAAGCAAATCGCTTCCGGTGGGTAGCCGTAGAAACGAGGGTAATGGTGGTATTATGGCGGTGGAAAAGCGGGGCGAACGCCTGTGGGGATTATTGTCTATTGAGATCGCGATGTGCGGCCGTTACTTGATACCCAAGCGCTGAAAAGCTCTCTTGGAGTCGTCCTGCAATTGCCACGGACCGATGACGTCCGCCGGTGCAGCCAATCCCAACATTCACATAGCTCCGGCGTTCCCGTTCGAAGAGAGGAATGAGGAATTTAAAGAAGCCTTCCAGCTGCCCGATGAACGCGACGGCGTCCGGATCGGTCAACACATAGGTCCGCACCCGTGGATCTTCTCCCGTCAATGGCTTGAGGTCAGGAACGAAGAATGGATTCCGCAAGAACCGGACGTCAAACAGGAGATCGATATCGTACGGTACGCCAAACTTGTAGCCGAATGTCACCAGCGAGATGGTCAACCGACGCGGCGCATCCTCCCGTCTGAACTGTCTGATCAACAACTCTCGTAACTCATGCACCGTCAAATCCGAGGTATCAATGATGCGGTCGGCGTGGCGCCGCAAATCGGCAAGACGATCTTTTTCAAACCGCACCCCTTCCAATACAGGGAGATTCGGCAGGAGAGGATGCGGCCTCCGAGACTCCGAGAATCGACGAACCAAGACTTCCTCACGTGCTTCAAAGAATACTAACTCAACCGCGTGACCAAGTACCTTGACTCGATCGAGAATCCCCACGAGATCGGAAAAGAATACACGCTCCCTGACATCGATGCCGAGTGCAACATTTTTAATTTCACCTCCCTGCTGATGACACAGCTCGACGAAGGCTGGTAGAAGGGCCGGCGGTAAATTATCGGTGCAGAAATACCCGACGTCTTCGAAACACTTGAGGGCATGCGTCTTTCCTGAACCTGAAAGACCGCTGATCACGACCAAGTTGAGTCCAGCCATGCCTGCCTGCCCCTTACGGATCGATCAAGACCATTCGATTACGGTCGACCCGCTGTAGAATCTGCAGTTTCCCGGACGCCAGCGCCGTGAACACCAGCAGCGAGCCAGGCAGAGGATCTAATTGGCGTTTCGCGTCTTCGAGAGTCAGAACAGCTCGGGCTGGACGAATGACCTCCAGTTCTTCTTCATTGCGAGGAACCGGAGGAGGGGCCTTACGCACCGACCTCTTCGCCGGTTCTTTATGATCAGCCTGACGTTCCTTGTGTTTTCTGATCTGGACGCCCAAGCGGTCCACAAGCTGGTCAACCGTCGCGTACATTTCACGCGTCGACGCTTTTGCCTGGATCCGTTTCCCTTGCATCGTACAGACGACCTCCGCACTATGCTGAAGTTTGCTCACACTCAGAATCACGGACAGATGGCTCAGCGCCACTTCATATCGCACAAGCCGCTCAAACCGACTTTCAATATGCTGTCTGAGGGCCGGTGTTATCACGAGGCGTCGTCCTGTAATTTTCATAGATATTGATCCTTTCAAGCGATAAACTCCCGCCCCTCTCTCACTCGAATCTATCTCACAATCACCTCGCTATAGATGCAGGCTCTACTGTCATCGACAAGTGGGAATTGAGCTCAGGACAATTTTCGCATTTACGGGAAATGTTGCGCATCACACCCTGAGCTTCGTACTTCACGCGCCCATCGCGATGTGGCCCAAGGGATATTGAGATAGGTTCTAGGCTATGCTTGCGAGCTCTGAGCATCCATGCCACCTAGGGTGACGCCGGGTACAAGGCAACAATGAGTGGGACGGGATGAAGGAGGGTAGCCGCACGGAACAGGCGAGACGCATCCATTTGGTTTGTCTGGTCTGTGTTGTTCATCTGGCTGATTCGGCTCACCTGATCAGTTTCATTCAACCAAAAAACCTGAAAGACCAGACAAGTCAAACAATGGTCCTCTAACGCCGGGGGGATTTTTCGCATCCTGCTAAAAGAATCGCTTGCGTTGAGTGGCGGACGGAATATGTTCTTCCGCCCGATACTTAGCCACCGTCCGCCGCGCAATCACAACCTTCTGTGTAAGCAGCCGCGCCGCGATCTCTTCGTCTTTGAGCGGGTGGCTCGCATCTTCTTCTGCCACCATTTTTCGAATCATCTCCCTCACCGTCACGGACGACATCATATCGGAGGGCTGATCTGCTCGCTGCAACCCCGCATTGAAGAAGAATTTCAGCTCCAGCATCCCTTGCGGACAATACATATATTTGTTCGCCGTCACACGGCTGATTGTCGACTCATGCATCCCAATATCTTCGGCGACTTGCTTCAGCACCAACGGTTTGAGATGCTGCACGCCCTTTTCAAAAAACTGCTCTTGAAACTTCACGATACTCGATACCACCTTTACGATTGTCCTATTTCTCTGTTCGATACTGCGAATCACCCATTGCGCTGCCCGCAGCTTTTCGTCCAGATAGGCTTTTGTTTCAGCCGACCCATTCTCACTTGTCCCCATCAATTGCTTATAGTAAGGGCTGATCCGCATACGGGGCAGACCATCGTCGTTCAGTAATACCACCCATTCCCCTTCGTTCTTGACGACGAATACGTCGGGAACAATGACATAGTTCTGGCTGTTCGTAAACGGTCGTCCTGGCTTCGGCTCGAGCACCTCAATGACTTTGGTCGCTTGGAACACCTCTTCGACCGTGACGTCCAGAGCTTTCGCGATCCTCGCATATTGTTTCTTCTCCAAGTCTTTGAGGTGGTGCTGAACAATGGCTTCAACAATCGATCCCTTCAAGGCACCGGGCCTGGCTCCCAAGGAACCCATCGGACTCTTACCCAAATGTCCGATCTGTAAGAGCAGGCATTCCGAAAGGTCTCGCGCCGCCACGCCAGTTGGATCAAAGCTCTGAATATCCTTTAGGACTGACTCCGCTTCCGTCTCAGTGAAGCCGGTACCATCGACGATCTCCGCGAGAGACATGCGAAGATACCCATCATCGTCAAGGTTACCGATGATCAATCGCCCGACCCCCTTTTCACGGTCGGATAAACCAGAGAACGACAGCTGCCAGAGGAGATGGTCTTCCAAGGAGGTCGCTTTCGACATGGTTTGTTCATAGGAAGGAAACTCCTCCTGAGAGGAGGACTGAGATTCAGACCCGCCGATCCGACGGTCACTTCCAAAGTACTCTTCCCAACCAGCCGCTGAAATCTCATCCGGCGTGTCTCGTTCTTCCGGAGTGGACTCCTCTACATTCGAGGGCTCACTGTCCGCTGATGCCGCCGCATCTTCCGCTTTTTCTTCCGCACCTGTCGCCTCGCTTTCCTCCGCCTCGGTGGGAATATCCTCCAAAAGCGGGTTTTCCATTAAATGTTGCGTTAAGCTCTGCTGCAGCTCGAGTCGGGACAACTGAAGCAGCTTAATGGCCTGCTGCAATTGCGGAGTCATGATCAACTTTTGACTCAGCCGAAGGTCGAGCCTGAGTTTCATGCGCGCAGATCCTTCCGCATCATAGCTTGAACCGTTCCCCCAAGTAGACAGCCCGAGCCGTCTCACTCTTGACGATCCATTCTGGAGGCCCAGCCTCAAGAATCAACCCTTCGTTGATGATGTAGGCCCGATCCGTGATGGACAGCGTTTCCTGAACATTGTGATCGGTGATCAAAATACCGATCTTTTTCTCTTTCAATCGGGTAATAATTTCTTGGATGTCCGCAACCGCGATTGGATCGATGCCTGCAAATGGTTCGTCGAGCAGCATGAATAACGGGCTCGTCGCCAGTGCCCTTGTAATCTCTAACCGCCGACGTTCCCCGCCCGACAATGCATAGGCCATGCTCGTTCGAATATGAGAGAGGTCCAGTTCCTTCAGAAGCGCGTCGACCCGGTCGCGACGCTCTGTCCGAGAGTAGTCCAGCATCTCAAGAATTGCCAGGATATTGTCTTCAACCGACAAGCGCCGAAACACTGACGATTCTTGAGGCAGGTATCCGATTCCTTTCCGCGCGCGTCTGTACATCGGCAGATCAGTGATCACCTCTTCACCGAGTGAAATCGCCCCTTCATCTGGCTGGCAAAGACCAACGATCATATCAAAAATAGTGGTTTTCCCAGCCCCATTGGGTCCCAGTAACCCGACGACCTCTCCAGCGCACACTTCGAGAGTGACGCCTTTTACAACTTTGCGCGAGCGAAAACTTTTCACCAATCCCGTCGCGCGAAGTCCGACATTTTTCGCACCGTTACCCGGGGAGCCATTCGATGCGGCATGCCCCTGAATCGCTTCGATCACTTGGCCGCTCCCCCCTCTGGATCGATCCGCACATGTGAGCCACCTTCCACCACACTCCGGTTCTCTGCCAAAAACATCGTGATTTGCTTCCCGCTAACCCTTGTTCCTTTATCCCACGCCACCGGATCACCTGTCAGCACGATCTTATCCCCTTCATGGTGATAGACCGCTTTCTCACAGGTCGCACTCCCTGAATCCTTCTCGATTTTCACTCGTCCAGTCGCCTCAATCCTGTTGACCGAACGATTCGACACAGCCGGCACGGCATCAGGTCCCTTCGCTTGCTCGCCACCCTTGACGGATTGATGCCCCTTCTGCTTCTGGTTGTCGCTCGAGGCCTGGTCTTGTTCGCGAAACAGCACTACCATTCGATCGGAATACACGATCAATGATCCACGAGTCAGCACGACCGCCCCTTCAAACACCGCCTGGTTATCCTGGTTCTTTACGGTCATCTTTTTGGCTGTAATGGTCGTGCTTACAGCATGATCAACACCACCTTTGGGAAGGGCAGCGTCGGCCGATTCACTCAATGAAGCCATCCCAAGCGGAATCAAGTTAAGAAGCAGGAGCCAAATCCACATGAACATCCTCAAGTACTTCAAACTCTTCGCGGTCCAAATTCCCCAACAAGCCACGCCCCGTCACCTCCAACCCATGGCCCACGATACGGACGGGATCTTGCGTACGAATCTCTCTCGTTTGATCAGTCCAAGCCAGGTGATTGGTATAAATCACGTATCCACTCTCAGTATGAATCACGAGTGGTTCTGCCCGGTTTGCGAGCGCAAAGTTCTTTGTTTCCGTATTCAATGTCCCTTCATCTCCGGTCACTGTCAATTCCCTTCCCTGCTGACCAAATAGAGTGACTGCGACAGCTTGGAGTATCGCCTGCTTGTCCCGTTCGAAAACGCGAGCCTCTTGCGCCTGCACCTGCCATTGGACCGTGTCACCCTTCGTGTGGGTAAAGGTAAATTGGGAGACCGTGGCATCAGCTGTGTCTATAGATCCTGACACTGCCGCCGTTTGGGTGGGGACCGTTCCCGAATTGGTCACAAGCAGGTACCCGAGAAAACAGGCCAAGACCATACTGAGCGTTAACAAACCTCCCCGTACCCAGCGTTGCCACACGTTGTTCCTGCTCCTCTTTCAGTAACGCGAAGGAGACTGGCACGATAGTAGCATGTGCTCAAAACCAAGTAAACTTATGCCAGAACCCCGGCATGGCCTACTCAGTTTAGAAATGGGGTGAACGAAATGGGAGATCACCGAAAGGATAACAAGGCTGCAGCTTCTGACGCAGGCTGATGTTGAGCTCAAGGGTGGGCAGGACCCGTTACCTCCCTGTATCCCTAGCAGAACTTTCAGTATTCTGTCAGCTGGCAGCGGGGTTCGCGGGAACTGATGCAGCAGATGCCTGTTTTTTGGCAGGTGAAGTCTCCGGTCGCGTGACGAGTTCGATTGC
>JACAFD010000109.1 GCA_013388555.1 Nitrospirota bacterium
AACCCCCGGCTCTGCCGGGGTTGAAAGAAGTGTGGTCAGATCTGAATTCTCTGGGGCCCGTTTACCATGTCACCAGTCGGGCAATGCCCGACAGGACATTGTGGTGGACGACCACGAACCTTTCCCCCAGGTAGACGGTGGCCTGTTCAGAATTTCATATAACTCATGTTTCGAGGTTGATGGCAGGATAGTATAACTACGGAGGGGGCCATGCGACATTCACTGTGGGCAATCGGAACGTTTGTTATCCTTCTCACTGGATGTAGTTCAACCGGAACACTCGGTCTTGTGACAAAAAGCACTGCTGACCCGGCTTCCTTGCTAAGACAGGGCCGGGGCTTCACAGAGCTTGGCCCAGTACAAGCAGAATCCTGCCGACACTTTGCTTTGGCGATCATTCCCTGGGGTAAATCTGATTTTGGCACTGTAGTTGATAAGGCCCTGAGAGAAAGAGGTGGTGATGCTCTCCTGAACGTGACTGTAGAGACCAGCCTCTACGGCTTTATTCCCATTTACAATGTCTACTCGTACACCTGTACCAAAGTACAAGGGATCGCGATCAAGTTTGAGTGATTCCAAAAGACTCGCTCTGGTTTGATCCTTGCCCTTTTACAATACGCCCGCTTGCGAGGCCCGCATGTCCTCATCGATTTGCCTGTACCGTCGAACTTCTGTTCTTCAGTTGAAATGAACCAGCGCTGTTGTGTGGAACTTGAGAATCCGGCTAATGCAGTCTTCACCTTAAGAAAGGAGGCGATGATGTGGCCAAGGGTTCTATTGGTCCTTGTCTGTGTGAGCGGAGCGTGTGTGGGTTGTGCGAAGGATCCAATACAACTCCATCGTGTCACTGTAAGGTAAGGCCGTGACGGGCGGCCTTTCTTACTTCGCGTTCAAGTTGTCAACGGTTTTCGACCCTTCTCAATAGCCTTTAAAACATTATTGGCGTCCTCCGTGAGCGCATCGAGGAGTGCGTCAATCCTCTCCAATGCGCCAAGCTGGATTATCATCTACACTGGTCGAGGTATCTATCAGAAGACACGGCTGCCTAGCACTTGGGAAGAAGCCCATACGTTTCACTGGGGCAAGCCATTCACAGTTTTCAGCATAATTTTTCAATCGGTTTTCTTTTTTCTTGTAGCGCGGGTACGATTGGCGTCAGTCCCAGGCTATACCCTGTTGGAGGAATGTCGGTGAATGCTCACTCGTTTGCGGCGACTGTCACGTTCCCATCCCTTGAGGGACTGGTGACGGTAGATCATCCTGCCCTGCTTGGGCTGGATCGCCAAACCGTTCATGTCTGGGGCCTCTCCCTCGATGGAAGCGCCGTGGCCCTGAAATGCTGCCACGCCTGGCTTAGCGAGGACGAGCGAGGCCGGGCTGCTCGGTTCATTCGCCAGGAGGATCAGACCCGATACACCTTCGCACATGGCGGTCTGCGGGCTGTGCTCGCCCGCTACACTGGGCTTAATCCCGGGGCGTTGCTGTTCCAAGCAGGCCCGACAGGCAAGCCTGCCTTGCTGGATCATCAGGGGAACACGCATGCGATCCACTTCAATCTGTCTCATTCTCGCGGCCGTATGCTCATTGCGGTGACGCAGGGACAGGAGGTGGGGGTCGATCTCGAAGAGATGCGGGACAAGGTTAAAGTCATCAAGCTTGCCGAACGGTTTTATGCTCCCTCCGAATACCAAACGATAGCAAGGCAATCCGGATCCGGTCAGGTCCAGCAGTTCTACCGTTATTGGGTGGCCAAGGAAGCGGTATTAAAAGGCCAAGGGGTCGGCATCTTGTCGCTCCGGGGCTGCGAGATCCTCACCCCGGACGATGCAGTGAGCTCGCAGGCAAGTCCATCCGACGGGGCGGGGGTCCAGCCAGGATGGACAATTCGGTGGCTCGCCTGTGGCGCCGGGTGGCAGGGAGCGGTCGCCCGACAGGGGGAGGATTGGAACGTGAACGTGCAGACTGCTTAGCTCAGAAGGTTAAGGTTCAGGCTAAGGTTGAGGTGCGGAAAATCTGAATCATTGCTCAACCTTAACCTCGACCTTAGCCTACCCTGGCTCGCATTTCTCGCGCTACTGGGTTCGTAACTGCTGAAAGAAGTGTTTGAGCAGTCCCCGGCTTTCTGCTTCCAGAACTCCTCCTACCACTTCGACGCGGTGATTCAATCGTGGCTCATTCGTGAAATCCATCACCGACCCACAGGCGCCGGCTTTGGGGTCTCGGGCGCCGAAGACCACACGGGGAATCCTCGCAAGAATGATGGCGCCGAGGCACATGGCGCAGGGTTCGAGAGTCACGTAGAGGGTCGTGTCAATGAGCCGCCAACTGCAGAGCGCTTTCGATGCCTCACGGATGACGATCATTTCGGCATGGGCGGTGGGGTCTTGCCAGATCTTGCGATAATTGTGTGAACGCGTGAGTATTGCCCCATTGTGGACGAGGAGGGCGGCGACGGGGACTTCCGCGCTCGCCGTGGCGCGCTCAGCCTCCTCAAGCGCAATCCGCATGAAGGCGATATCCTCATGTTGTTCGTTTGCCGGCAGGATGACCATCCTCTAGATGCTGAAAAAATTCCGTCAGTCCGTCTTGTTCACTTGGTCTGTTTGGTTTGTCTGGTCTGTATGATCTATCTGGTCGACACAGTAGACGAGATAGATCAGAGAAACCAGATAGACCCGAAGATTTCCCCCCAGCCTGCTATGACCGGCTCAAGAGATACATCGACCCTGTCGGTTGTGGGCTGCCGCCTGAAGGTTCTAGGCTGACGGCGAAGCTTTTCGCCTCGGGGAAGGTCGGCACCTTCTTGACCAGGAGGCGAGCAGTTTCTCCGGCATTCATGCGAAAAGTTCCGATGCCAATAGGTTTATCATGAACGGCCCACAGCTGGTAGGTCGTGCCGGCGGGAGATTCCGGCAGGTTCAGAGAGTAGAGCCAAGCATTTTGAGTCTTAGAATCGTACAGCAGGAATCCTACAGCCTGTTTGGCCATATCCGATCCGGCGAGAGCCACCGCTTTGATGTTGGGGATTCGAAGCAGTGTGGCCAGTTCGTCTTGCGGAGTCCCAACGGCCCGACCTCCGGCTCGCTGGCTTAATTGTGTATGAGCCTCTTCCAGTTCAGTCTCACGCTGGGCCAGTTGTTCCTTGGCATGGGCCACTTCGTTCGTTCGGCGCTGTAGTTCATTACGTAATTCTGCGAGCAGTTTGGCTTGCTCGCCGGCCTCACGCTGCACAGTGGTAAGCGCCGCCGATTTGTCCCGGATCGATGCTTCAAGCTGCCTAATGTTCGATGTGTCGGCGGAACGTTGTGTCGAAATATTCCACGCGAGAAATCCGCCGACCGCCACAACCAGGGCTGTGCCCAAGCCGAGAGCCCAGGGCAGTGAGGACGATCGGGCAGGGGCGACGGGAGGAAAGAGGTGGTCCATCCATTCGCCAGGTTCAAGACTCTGCCGAGCCGGTTCGGGCTTCGGTGTTGCTTCCACTGGAATCGGTGCGGGGCCGCGTTCAGCCATGATTTTTGATTTGAGGGACTGTGGAGGCTTGATTGGGCTGAGGCTAAGCGGGAGCAGAGCGGCGACAGATTGATAGCCCTTCAGTGCACTATGGCAGGCGCTGCAGCCGGAGAGTAAGTGGGCTTCCAGCGCCTGTCGCTCGGTCCGGTCCAGGGCCCCTGCAGCATACAAGGGAACCGATGCTTCAAGTTCGTCGTGTGTCATTTGGAGATCACCAGTGTTCCGCCACTGTTTGGAGACCCTCTCGGAGTTTGGACATCCCAAGTTTGATTCTGGTTTTCACGGTTCCGAGCGGCTGGTTCAATCGCGCGGCGATTTCAGTATGGGAGAGTCCTTCGTAGTAGGCCAATTCAATCGCTTGTTGCTGGGCCTGGGGCAACCCGGCAACAGCTGCTTCCACAGCAATGCGAATTTCTTGGTCGGCCTGCGTCTCAAACGGGCTTGGACCCAGATCGGTTACCTGCGCAGCGGGTCCGGCTTCCAGCGAGTTCGTGGCCTGATAGCCTCGTGCGACTCTGGCGCGTAGCCGGTCGATGGCCCGACTCTTGGTGAGGGTGACCAACCATGCGGCTGGGGTTCCACGCCCGACGTCATAGCGGGAGACCTTTCGCCAGACTTCCAAATAAACATCCTGCAAGAGCTCCGCCGCTTCCTCTTGGTCTCCCAAAATCCTGACTGCCAGGGTGAACAAGAGTGTGCTCGAATGATCGTAGAGCTGGCTGAAGGCCTGGTGATCGCCTTTGGCCACGCGGGCCAGTAAGGTTGGATCGATTGTAGAGGTGACTTGCTGTGGGGGTTTATCCATAACGAGCGAGCTTCATACTAGAACAAAAATCCTGAATCGCGTCATGTCCGCCACGACTATAGCATCCTACGGACAGAACGGGCAAAAGGATGTGTGTTTCAGCAGGATGCTGAAAAAGTCCGCCAGCGGCGTTCTCGTCTCGAACGCATCCTCAACGTACCCCTGGGGTACGCCTCCGGTGTGTTCATCGACTGCGGCCTTGCTGGACGCACTTTTTGAGCATCCTGCGGGAGAGTTCTGCACTTGGAGATTCGTTTGGGATTCTGTTCGGTTGGTCAACGCGCAGCGAATATTTGCCGAATGAATGGCTCCAAACCGGCCTCTCGGAGCGATTGACGGAGCAGGAGGGATGCTGTAGTCGGGTCGTATTGTGCCACTCGCCAGGGGCCCAGCCGGACGACATAATGCGCCGGTTTCTGTTTGTTGGATGTCGTGAGAAGTTCGGCAATGTGAGGAGACGTTCGGAGTGTGAACGAGGCAACCCTGGAATGGGAGGGGAGCGACCGGAGTAGAGTAGGGGTGAAGACATCAACCGTGGCTGTCCACCGGAGCAGGAAGGCCAGGATATGCTGAAAGATGGAAATTCTCGCGAGGGCACGAATGCTCCGGGTGACAGATCGGACGGCCACAGTCCACGTCCGAGTCTTGAGGCTACTCTGTTGTGCCGAGGCGGATGACGTCGGTGGGCCTTGTCCAATAGACACGTAAGTGCCCTCGCGCAGCACTCCGGTGACGACTCCGACCACAGAGCTTGGCTTGACGATCTCGCAGGGGCTCTGCGTCGCGTCGCCTTTGGTCAAGAGGGTGCCTAGTGGATCAATAGCGGTGATGCGGTGGCAGACGAGCAGAGAGTCATTCCGAAAGACAACGACCGATCCTACAGTGAGAGAGGTCGGAGGACTGAGTTCAAGTTTGTCACCTGCTTGAATCGCCGGAGTCATGCTCGATGACACAATGCGAGGCACGACGATGCTGTTTAGGAGAGTTAGTTGCAGCTCATGAGGTAAATCCTGTGCGGCAAAACGGCCATCCAAGCTGAGGAGAGGTAGGAGCTGGATCACGGGTCCATCCTTGCTGTTTGGCCAAGAATGAGTCGGGGCAGCAGGCGGGCGATCAAGCGATTGCCCGCTCTCGCCAGTTGCCACCATCTGGTGATGGTGGTCTGCCTGGGCCGCTTCACACTGTCACTTCCATATCGACAAGCCAGGAAGCGCGAGGAGGGGAAGAAGCTGCGATGGAGCCAGGCAAGTCTGCGCCCAGGCGGTTGCGTGATCCACAATAACAAATGCCCGAGTTCGGGGATGGGCTGGGTCGTTACCAACCGTCGGAAAAGAAACTCCATTGTCTGTTCAGCTATGGTCGCAGGCGCCAGTTGTTGAATCACGGTAGAAGGAATTGCGGGGGTTGCATTCGACAACGCCAGTTGGCGCAGGCCGTGGTAGAGGGGAATCTTGAGGTGATGTCGGATCGCTCCCTCGACAAGTGTAGGCCAGTGGGGCGGTTCCTTTTCAATCAGCAACCGGAGGTCGGTGAAAAAAGAAGGGGAGAGATACCCTCGATGAACGACCGAATAGGCGATTAAATAGAGCCACAAGTCGTCGGAGGCCAATTGCTTGACCGTTACCTGACCAAGCGATCGGGTTCGCGCCCGTTTCCATAGCGCGGCAAGTCCCTCTTCGTCCAGATACCAGAGCCCAGAGATCAGATCCAGGGAGAGCCCTGACTGAGGCGAGAGATAGGCAGGGTTGCCATCGATCTGTTGTGTAAATCCTGCCTCAACCAATAGCCGGTGGATGGCAGGAAGGTCTCGCTCATGGACCAACAGATCCACATCGGACAGGGGCCTCGTCCCACGCATTCCGTAAAGACGCGAGAGCAGATCAGCCCCTTTCAAAAGGATAGAGTCAATGCCTTGTCGCTGGAATGTCTGGCCAACGATCTGATACTCATCGAGCAGCCGTTTATTGACCAGGCTGACTGTCGTGTAGGCGTCAGCGAGGTCGTCGAGGATCGAGGAGGGCATGGGTGTGATACTCCAATTGTGCCCACTCCTTAAAGTGTGGGAGGCACGAACTCATATCCCCGGTTTCGAGCCATGCGTCGCTCCGACCCTGGCGGCAGTGAGGCCGCACTTCACAAGTCGGACATTCGTACCGGCTGCTCGGGTGCGATTGATCGACAGTCTGCTTGAGAATCTCCCAGCCTTCTTTTACCGTTCCGGTGCGGAGATCATAGCGTGGAATGGGGAAGGCAGTGCAGAGATTCATTTCGCCATACGGAGTGATCGCAAATCGACTTTGGCCGCAGGCGCACTCGATGAAGAACTGGCTGGCTGAGCAGGATTCCTCCGGCGCGCTCGCCCACCGGTGCGTGAGCAGCTCCTGATCGATCTGGACTTTCTCTTCAGGGGCAAGGCGATATTGCAGCGGTGTCTGGTCGCCGGTGACCGAGGACATGATCTCCAAACAATACTGGAATTTCATCTGTAAGGATTCTACCAGCTGTCGAGAGGCCTGGATCTCCTTGCAATTAATGGTCGTCACAGGCATCCGGACGACAACAGGCAGCCTACTAGCGGCCAGATAGAGCAGGCCTTGTCGGAACTGCCGATAAGAGCCTTGGACCGCTGTCATCTGCTCATAGATCGCCTCTGTCGCGCCATAAATTGAGACGTTGACCTGACTGACCGCAGCCTCCTGTAGGAGGTCGGTGAATGATGGAGTCATGCGGGTGGCGTTGGTCATGAGGTGAGTCATCAGCCCCCGCCGGCGCGCATACCGGAGAATGTCGCTTATGTCGGGGCGCACGCTTGGCTCGCCTCCTGTGAAGGTCACGGTGAGCACTCCGAGATCGGCGATCTGATCAAGAAGCGCACAAACTTCGGAGGTCGTGAGTTCATGGGGCAGTGCGCGATGGGTAGGATTGTAGCAATGGACACATCGCAGGTTGCAGCCGTAGGTCAGTTCGAAGGTGACTCCTTCAGGCCGGCGTGATGCAGTTGCTTTGATCGAGAGTGATTCGAGAAATGTATCAGCATCCAGGTTCTTCATGGAGCCGCCAGTGCTATACCTTCCAGCTGATTCTGGACGTAATCGACGATATCCGGACGTTTTGCAAATACGAGTCGTCGGCAAGGAATATGAGAGACCAGATCGCTTAAAAACTTCAGCGTGGACTCCATTGCGGCGCGATCCCAATGTGGCAGGAAGCATTGGGGGAGCATAAAGGACAACACAGCATTGGGGGACATGGTCGTG
>JACAFD010000001.1 GCA_013388555.1 Nitrospirota bacterium
GGAATATTGCAAAGGCGCTCAAGATTTCGACGAAGACTGTCGAGTTTCACAAGGCAAATATCAGCCGCAAGCTGGGCGTCCATACGAACACAGGCTTGGTCAAATTCGCCCTGGATCAAGGCCTCACCAATCTCTAGCCCGCGCGCGCATGCCGATCAATGTTTCGACGATCAAGGTAGACGTATGTGGAATAACGGACGAGCGTAAGGAAGACACGATCAGTGGATGGAGGTCAATCCTGTAGAGATCGCATACTTGGTCAGTTCCGCGGCACTTCTCACGCGCAGCTTCTTCATGATTCTCGTCTTGTGAAACTCAACCGTCTTAATCGAGACGGTCAGAATCCAGGCAATTTCTTTAGTGGCTTTCCCCTCAGCCACCAACTGCAAGACTTCTCGCTGACGTGAACTTAGCGCCGGCGCGAAATCATCGTCTTCCCCTGTGGAGGCAGAACTCGTCCGGGTGACCGCCTGATCGACCAGGCCCTGAGTCACCAGGGGCGACACGAAGGCGCGCCCTTTCCGCACTTCGTCGATCGCCTGGAGCAGTTCAGCGCCCGCGGACTGTTTTAAAACATATCCCGATACACCCATGCGGAATGCCTGTGTGACAAAGTTCGGTTCCGAATGCATGGTCAGGATAATGATCTTGATGTCGGGATTGGTTTTCTTAATCTGGCGTGACGCATCCAACCCGTTCAACAAGGGAAGGTTGATATCGACCACAAGGATCTCGGGTTGTAACTTGATCGCAGCCGCCACGAGCGAACGACCGTCTCCCACGATACCGACGACTTCACACATCGGTTCAAGAAGCTTCTGAATTCCTTGGGCGACGAGTATGTGATCGTCTGCCAGTAAGACGCGATATGTATTATCCATGAGTTCTACTACTTAATTAGAGAGGTGTGTGCACACCCCAAACTATACAGGCTTTCCTCAGGCTGGTTCAAGCCTTCAGTGCAGGAAACGAGCCTTATTTTACTAGGTATTACCCTAGTTGTTGATACGTTGGTGAGGCTGTTCCTACCGACAGCGCGATGTGCGAACGGCAGCAATCGAGTGGCGCGCGTGCATCGTTCGTATGACTAGTTCTTGGTCATCGGCATTAGCCTGGAATATCTAAGCAATACCTCACGTCTGTATCAACTTTCTCGCTGGACAAGTTGTCTGATCCATCGAGTTTTCGGGACAGACTGTCCCTCCGCTTTCTTCCGCCCCTGGCGATTACCCTAAGAATCCGGCGAAATGTACCAGAGCAAACCCGGTGCAAATCTTGCTCACCCTTGACTCACACTCGGGCGTATAGCGCGCAGATTAGGGGTGTACACCCAAAGTGCACCCCCGATGGAAGGCGCCGATGCATTGTTGTGAGTCCAGGCGGTCATTACACGAAGGGAGAACTCCACCATGAGCCGTGCAACTGTGCTGACCACTTCTCAATTGAGACAGCGGCGATTCTACCAAGGGTTGTTCATGCTCGCGCTTGCGCCGATGCTGTTCTTCACGGCCTGCAGCAGTAGCGACGACAATGGGGACGGGAACACGAACAATGCCCCGTCCGGCGCAACCAATCAGTTTGCCTATGTGATTGGGGCCGGCGGCGAGATCCAGGCCTATCGCGTAGACGGAAACGGCAATCTGACTACCGTCGGCACTCCCATTGCGACCGGCGCCAGTCCTCACCATGTTGACGTGGATCCATCAGGACGGTTTGTCTATGTGTCGAATCATGACTCGCCCTTTTTATCCGGTTGGCGGATCAATCAGGATGCGAGCCTTACTCCCATGAATCCGGCACCCGGATCTCCGGTTACCGGAATCGATCCAACGGAAAACGAATCCCATTCCTCGGCGTTGGATAAGACCGGACAGTACCTGTACGTGGTGGCCGGTACAGGGGCCAGCACGCTGAGGGCGTATAAAATTGACAGCACGCCAGGGATCACGTTGGGCCTTCTGACATTTATAGCAGGCCAGAGCTTCCCTGTCGGCACTCATGCGCACAATATTACCGTCTCGCCCAACAATCAATTCGTATACGTGGCGGTCGAAGGTTCGGGTGAGGTGCACGCGTTCAGCCGAGATACATCCACCGGGGCATTGACACCCGTGGGGATTGTGACTGGCTTACCGGGTGCAGCTGCCGTAGGGGTAGACCCGGCGGGCAAATTCCTCTACGCCTGCTACATCAATGCGGTGGAAGTCTTCGAGATCGCCAACAATGGCTCGTTGACGAGAATTCAGCCGACAAGCACATTCCCCACCAACGAGAACGGGGGTGGGAGTGGACCGCATTCTCTCGCCATACATCCGAACGGACAGTCGCTGTATACCGCAAATATCAACTCCAGTACGGTCTCGGTATTCCAGGTGGATCCTACCACCGGAGCTCTCACTGAGATTCAATCGCCGCCGGTTCCAACTGGGACGGAACCCAACTATGTTCTTATCCACCCGGATGGAGGATTCCTGTACACGGCTGACGCAGTATCCGATCAGGTGTCCCGATTCACCATTAACGCCAATGCGACCATAACGCCGGCCAGTACCCTTCCAGCCGGAGACGGCGCCGATGGGATCGGCATGACGAAATTCTAATCTCGTTCCACCTGCTTCACTCTCGTAAGGGAGAGTGAAGCGGGCCTCTTCGAAGATTCCGGCTGCGAAGGCCACCGTAAGGGTCCGAAACCCGGTTCATGTAACGGATGAAGATGGACAGACTCAAGCAGGCTATCCTTCAGCATGGTCTCATTGGTTGCCTGATTCTTGCCGCGAGCAGTGCCAGGCGGTACCTCTGCACGGTGCTCTACCAACATGAATGCCATGTCTGGTATGCAGCCGCAACGTCGGCGATTAGAGCGGAGCGCCCGCTGTCGACGGGATTGGAACTGCAACGTGCCGGTCCGGAACACCTGGACATGCTCTCGCGTTCGAATCTCTGCGGGCGGAGTGTATCAGCAAGATACCTCGCAGCGGGCGCCGATCTTTGGATTGTGCGCGAAGCCGAACGGGCTGCGTTTTGCTGCTGGATTTTTCGCGGCCGCATGCCGATTGTCGCAGCACGTGGAGGATGGAAGGAACTCCCATTGAATACGGTGTGTCTGGAAGCCTCGGTGACCGGCGCAGACTATCGGGGACGAGGGATTGCTCCGGCGGCGTGGTCCTTGATCGCTCAAATCCTGGAGAAAGAGGGATTGCAGACCATCATTACAAAAGTGGAAGTAGACAACATGCCGTCGAGGCGTGCGGTCCTGAAAACGGGGTTTCGCGAGGTGGCGGTGATGGATTACCTGCAAGTGGGAGGAGTACCTCGTATTCGAGTGATGCCATGGGGTGAGGTTCATGACCAGGATCGTGAAATGTTGATCGATCTGCAGAAACTTACTGCGTAAGGATGAACATATGCGTATGGCTCAGGTCGTTATCTCCGGCGCAGTCCGTACACCCATTGGAAATCTGAATGGGGGGCTGAGCAACGTCTCGGCCACGACATTGGGGGGTCATGTTATTCGCGAGTCGCTTGTACGGTCTCACATCGACCCTTCCAGGGTCGATCAGGTGCTGATGGGTAATGTGCTGACTGCAGGTGTCGGGCCGGGCCCGCCCCCACAAGCGGCGAGGGCCGCAGGCCTCCCGGACGAGGTTCCTGCAACCACCGTGGGGAAAGTGTGCGGATCCGGATTGGAAGCGGTCATCCTTGGTTGCCAAGCGATTCAATCGGGAGGGGCTGACGTGGTGGTGGCCGGCGGCATGGAAAGCATGAGCCAGGCGCCGTATTTACTGTCAAAGCGCGAGGCCCCGCACAAGGCTGAGTGGAAAGTCGGCGATCTTACGGAAAGCATGGTGTGCGACGGTCTTTGGGATGCCAGTAGCAAACAGCATATGGGGGTATGCGTCGAGGAGATGATCGCACAGTATGGGTTCTCCAGGGATGCGCTGGATGATTTCAGTGTACGCAGTTATACGAGAGCGTTGGAATCGTGGCGGATGGGCGCGTTTGACGCGGAGATTGTCGAAGTCGTGACGTCGGATGGGGGAAAAAGTTCGGTCGTTCGTGAAGATGAGCGGCCCAGACGGTTTCACGAGCAGAAATTGCGGAAGTTGCCCCCGGCGTTTCTTCCACTTGGCACCGTCACCGCAGGGAACGCCACGGGAACCAACGACGGGGCCAGTTCATTGGTGCTGCTTTCCGAAGACCGGGCCCGTTCTCTGGACGTCTCGCCTGTCGCGAAAATTCTCGCGTATTCACGAAAGGGATCTGCGCCACAATGGTTTGGCCTTGCCCAAGCGATTGCGATCAGGGACATCCTGTCAAAGCTATCGTTGCAAATCGATGACATTGATCTCTTTGAGATCAACGAAGCGTTTGCGGCGGTACCCATGGCAATAATGGCCGAATTGGGATTGGAGAGTGAGCGCGTCAACGTGCATGGAGGCGCCGTCGCGCTCGGACATCCGATTGGTGCCAGCGGCGTCAGGATTCTGACGACCTTGATCCACGCGTTGCAACGCCGTGGGGGCCGGCGTGGCATTGCCAGCCTGTGCATCGGGGGCGGAGAGGGCATCGCGTTAGCGGTGGAGATGCTGTAACGAATTAAGAAGCTAACACAACATTCATGAGAGATCTGTTCACACGCAAGCCGGCGTTGCACTCAATGAAGCCAAGCTTCTTGAATCTATTCATAAAAAAACTTACTCGTGACCGTGTGGTCCCCACCATTTCGGCAAGCGTTTCCTGACTGATCCTGGGAGTGACCACCTCTGACTTGCCTTCGTTTTCAAAGTTGGCCAGCAACAGCAGTGTCCTTGCCAACCGCTTCTCGGCAGAATTAAAGAGTTGGTCGATCAAATCTTCTTGGATGCGTAAGTTGCGATTCAGGAGGTGGGCCATAAATAGCTCGGAGAAAGCCGGCTCGTCACGGAGCACGCGGCTCATGGTGGCCTTGTCGATGCATACGATCATGGAGGCGTCCATGGAGGTGGCGGTCACCATGCACGACGGTTGCCCGGCGAGACAGGCTTCACCGAAAAAACACCCGCTCCCCAACATTGCGACGATGCCTTCTTTGCCTTGCGGGGAGATGACTGTGAGCTTGACGCGGCCCTCCAGGATATAGAATACGGCAGTAGCCGGATCCCCTTGCACAAAGAGAGCCTGCTGTTTGTGGCATCGCAGCGTCATGCTATTGACGCTGGCCTGTGAAAGAAATGCCCTGGGATTGAATGGCGCGGTTAGATTGGCAGCCAGCGACATCTCTCTAGGTGGTCGTAGTGAAGGTGAACAGGTGGTAGCCATGGCGGAACTCCTTTCGAGAGGAAACGTATGGCAAAAGTACAATGACGATTGTGACGGTGATAGCCTTCTGGGTGGCCTATTCCCTAGCTCACTGCAACCATGGCCTGTGTGAAACACTCCGGACAATAGGTGTGTGTGAGACGGACATCATCCGGATTCACGCCATGTGTCCTTTGATACGTTCGCGGCTTGACCCAGGACTCACGATCCAGGAAGGATCCGGTATGGTCTCGAATGAGTCCGCAGACACAACAGACGGGGAGGATGTCCGGTGCAATGAACGCCTCCCTGCTCGGAGTGGAAGCCGCCTCACGAATTGTTTGAGCGGACAGAGTCTCACGCGCCATACGCCGCCTTCTTTCATTGTCTAATGATCTGAGCGATCGGGAACATTACTGGCCGCCTTGTGCTGAACCTCATATACATCGTTATAAAAAAATACCGCCGTTTGTGGAGCTAGCAAATCCCCTAGCTCCGCTCGCATGCCGTACCTGTGCCAAAGAGCCGGCCGGCTGCGGAACAATGGTGGCGATTCGCCTGAAATCGACTGATTCTAAGACCGGGAGAGCAGGATCTGACTCGGGCAAGATAGCCGGGCGTGCGAGCGGGAGAACTCCACCTCGTTGGTTTCGTTCAAGTATTCAAATAGGCGTGTAGAAGCTGATCAAGGCGGGCGACGCACAGCAACAGGATCATCAAAGAAAAATCAAGCTGTCGGGTCAGGCTGGTTCATTTGGTTGATGTGGTTTATTTTGTTTTTTGGTTCAACGGCTTAAATCCATCCGACCACAACCAGACAAACTAAACAGACCAAACAAACCAAACACACAGAATGAACCAGACGGGCTGTGGCGGAGAGGGAGGGATTTGAACCCTCGGTAGAGGTTTTGCCCCTACGACGGTTTAGCAAACCGTTGCCTTCGGCCACTCGGCCACCTCTCCCCTGATCTCAGCTCGATGCGGGGTTTCCAATCAACTGCGACGGAGGTCGGCGACTGTAGGAAAACCAGCAAGCGATGGTGATCATACCCCAGGCTATGTGAGTGTCACAAGCGATTCGAAATGGAGATGAAGAAAAACTCCGGGTAAAAGACGCAATGTTCAGTACGTCTATCGGCATGGTCTACTGGAGTAGCAACGCTGATTGGTAGTTGGAGGAGGGTGGGTCTACGCGCGGCGAGCGGTAGTTCTAGCGAATGGTTTCGTGTAACGGAGTTCAATATGGCCTGGTCTGACGACGCCGCTGGCTGCCAACATGTGCAACACGGTTCGTTTGTGTCGTTTCTGGCTGGTCTGCACTCTGCGCAATTTCATGTATTGGATCAGTGAAGTGATGACGTCCATCTTATCTTCCTTCTATGCTGAACGGAAATGAAAGTTTTCCTCTATCCTAAGGATAAGGCCGGGAGCTTCAGCACATCACCTCACACGTTGGCATTCCGCACAGCGGGCGAAGAGTCCATCGGCTTGTGGCTGCATGTCCCCGCGAAGCACGAGTTGATACTTATGGCCTCCGCAGAAGGGACAGGCCTTGTCAGTTAGCTCCCGACTATTGAGCCCCATATTCCTAATCTGTTTGTGCTCTTGATTCTTTTTATGCATCGCGTGCAATTCCAAGAAATGCTATCGGCTCGCTGCACTGTTGAGTGTCATAATGGGACAAGACAGAATTTTTGAAAATACCAAAGAGGTAGGTGAGACCAAACTAAAGGAGGGGGGAATGTCGGCGACTGATTGATCAATAACGATTGAATTTAATACCCTTATATTATGGATGGTTATGTTGAGTAAATGATGCAGAAGTAGAGATTATGTGTGGCGAGGGAGACTGCCAGGGATAGGATAGTTCGATGCGTAAACGAACCTAGAGCATCCGCCTAAGTGGTCTGTGCAAGAGGATATCCGAGTTTGAGGAGTCGACGTAGGCGAGGAACCGATCAAGCATGATCGGACACAATAGTTCTGCCACAGTTAGGCCACAGCAGTACTCGAAGAAGGGTGGGGCTAAAACTCTAGAATTGAATCTTTGGTCATCACCTCGATTTTAAGGGGAGATACGCGTATTCTTCCTTCGATGCAGAAAACTATTTATGAATAGCCGAAAATTCACATTCCTCGCTGCATCCCAGTTCATCCACCACCATCTGCTGTGGTTCTTGATCAGCGCCTATGTCATCGCCGCTGTCCTTCCAGCGGCAGGGCTATGGATCAGGAATATTACCCTCGGCGACGTCTCTCTCTTCGGGACCCAACTCCATGTGTCGTTGCTCCTGCTCCTTCTTGCCACGCTGATGTTTAATGCTGGATTGGGCGTAAAGACGTCGCACTTACAATCCCTCGTGCACAAGGGACGGATGTTGTTCGCTGGCCTTACGGCTAATCTGGTCATCCCCATGACGTACATATTTCTCGTCACCCTCGTCATGCGGCTGTGGTATGAGCCGGACGAAGCGCAACATATCCTCGTCGGTCTGGCGCTGGTCGCCGCCATGCCAATTGCCGGAGCGTCCACCGCGTGGGCGCAGAACTCCAATGGAAATTTAGCACTGAGCCTAGGATTGGTCCTGGCCTCAACGGTGTTAAGCCCTGTCATTACGCCCATGGCGCTGCAGGTATTTGGGGAGATGGCCTCGGAGGAGTATGAGGTGGTGCTGCAGGACCTCGCCGCCTACGGGTCGGCAGGGTTTTTGGGGCTCTGGATCGTGCTGCCATCGGTCCTGGGCCTCTGTGTGCGATTCGCAGTACCTGAAGCCCAACTCAGCGCCATCATGCCGATTATCAAACTCATCAATGCTATTGTGTTGTTGTTGCTGAACTACTCGAATGCTTCGGTTTCGCTCCCCCAGGCAGTGGCAGACCGCGATTTTGATTTCCTAGCAGTGACGTTGGCTATTACCACGGGCCTCTGCTTCACGGCCTTCGCCTCCGGATATGGGTTGAGCCGTCTGTTTAAGGTAGACGAGTCGGATCGTGTCTCATTGATGTACGGACTGGGAATGAATAACAACGGGACAGGGCTTGTCCTGGCCTCACTTGCTCTTGCCTCGTACCCACGAGTCATGGTCCCGATCATTTTTTACAACTTGGTCCAGCATTTGGTGGCGGGAAGTGTGCATGAAGTGACTGGCCGGAGCATTGCCGCTCAAAAGTCTGGATGAGTGAGCTGACTACAATTCACTTAACTGAGGGGTGATATACCTCGCTCAAGGCCCTGTAATCCGCCTTCAGCCACAGTTTAGCCACAATTCAGGCTGGAATACCGAGAATTACGCGGGAAAATATGGCGGAGGGGGCGAGATTTGAACTCGCGGACCCCTTGCGAGGTCTCCAGTTTTCAAGACTGGCAACACCTCACTCGCTTCACCACGGCACTCTGTCATTCAATCACATCCCGCTTCTGGCAGGTAGAGAATGGCCAAGCTGTTAGAATCCCGTCGACACGGCCAGAGGGGGTCTTGCAATACGACATGCTCATCGGTAGGTTGTCCGCCATAGCCCGTCCGCTGCGGATTGAATCCCCCCATGCGCTCTACCACGTCACTAGTCGTGGCAGTGCGCGGCAGCCATTTTCTTAGGGGGGACTTGTAATGCTAGAGCTATTTGACGGGCGGAATTCCGAGATCTTTGCAGATTTTCTTCGCGAGAATGTCGACGATTTCTGTATGGCGTGGAATGGAGGACCGTTTATTCAGGGCTGGATTATGCCACCAGGAGTGCCGAGCGCCTTCTCGAAGTTGCAAACAGCCGTGGGAGTGTAAGTGCCGCAGCAACTCCTGTCGTTTCATATGGCGATCGGTTCTTCTTGGAAGTCTGCTCCAGCTGCGGCGAGCGCATCCTCCTTGTTCAATTCCAACGCTTCGCGGAGGGTTGTCCGCAAGCTGGTCACCAGTTCCTCATGCGTGGACTCCTGACAATTCACGCCCGGGATTTCCTCAATCCAACCGATCCACCAGGCACCTACTTGCTTGACCACTGCCGTATAGTCCGTTTTCATCACAGTATCCTTTCTGGGCTGGCGCGTACGACAAGCCTTTTTATGTGTTGATTCTAGCACATCAGTTACGTTGAAAAGAAATTTGTAGGTAGGCGGAAGGCTTTTAGGGGGTAGGGATGTTCACGCCGAGAGGGTGAAGAGGGAGCACCTCTGGACTGGGATTACGCATTCACTATGACTCGACCCAATTGCTTGTCCAGACTGCTTGGCGGAGGGGGCGAGATTTGAACTCGCGGACCCCTTGCGAGGTCTCCAGTTTTCAAGACTGGCACGTTCGGCCACTCCGTCACCCCTCCATACCATGCTTGCCACGACCCGGAGCCGTACCATTGTTCTTGGCGACGGGATAATACCCTCAAGTGTCTCATTCTTTCTTGATCCGATCCATCCCCCCCATGTAAGGGCGCAAGACCTCCGGGATCATGACGCTCCCTTCCGGTTGCTGGTAGTTTTCGAGGATGGCTACGACGGTGCGGCCCACGGCAAGTCCGGAGCCATTGAGGGTATGAACAAATTCCATTCTTGCGTCCTTCTTCCCTGATAGGCCTTTATATCGAATACCGGCTCGTCTGGCCTGAAACCCTTCAAAGTTGCTGCAGGAGGAGATCTCACGATAGTGGTTGTGGGAAGGAAGCCAGACTTCGATGTCGTAGGTTTTTGCCGCAGAGAACCCCGTATCGCCGGCGCAGAGGGTGACGACTCGGTAATGGAGCCCCAACCCTTGCAAGATAGCCTCGGCATGGCCGGTCAATCGTTCCAACTCCTCATATGATTGATCTGGTTTTACAAACGAAACCAACTCGACTTTATTGAACTGATGGAGGCGAATGAGACCCCTGGTGTCCTTTCCATAGGACCCTGCCTCGCGGCGAAAACAGGGGGTAAAAGCCGTATACCTGAGCGGCAGAGCATTTTCGGTGAGCGTCTCGTCACGGTGGAGATTGGTCACCGGCACTTCTGCCGTTGGGATCAAAAAAAAGTCTTCATCTCGCAGGCGAAACAGATCTTCTTCGAACTTCGGTAACTGGCCGGTTGCGGTCATGCTCGAGCGATTGACAAGGAATGGGGGTAAGACCTCCCGGTAGCCATGTTGTGTCGTGTGAAGGTCGAGCATATAGTTGATGAGGGCCCGTTCGAGGCGTGCGCCGGCCCCCATCAACACTGCGAATCGTGCACCGGTGATCTTGGCGGCCCGGTCGAAGTCGAGAATGCCGAGGGCTTCACCGATCTCCCAATGGTTCTTGGCGGGCGTGCCAAAGGAGGGTGGGGTTCCCCATCGTCTGGTCTCCACGTTGTGATCAGAGTCTTTTCCTTCCGGCACCGAGGGATGTGGAAGATTCGGGATGTGGAGATTCAGATTAGTCAAGGTCTCTTCCACCACTCGCAATTCGTCTTCAATCGTCTTGATCCGTTCCCCGACGGCCTTCATGGCAACCATGGAGGCATCCGCCGGCCGGCCCTCGCGCTTGAGCTTGGCAACGTCTTCCGATCCCTTTTTCAGCTCATGACGAAGTTGCTCGGCCTGGCCGGTCAAGCTCCGGCGTTGGTCGATCAGTGTGCGGATGTTGTCCCAAGGGACATCGATGCCGCGAGGGCCAAGCTGGTTTCTGATGGCATCGAAATTGTCGCGGAGGGTGCGTAGATCGTACATATGTGTGTGAATGCAGGAAGCGGCTGGAATTTACCATCGAGGTCGTGCGTAGTCAATCAATCGAGCTGCCATTCTCCGGTGTGACAGGCCCGCGTCATCCCGTTGACAGAAGCCGGCGGATCGGGGACCATACGCCGATGCGCACTGTGATGAATCCACCCAATCCGTTTGAGTCGCAGCACCGGCATCTCTTGGAGCCTGCTCCCCATGTAACGCTGCACATGTTTGAAGATAGCACCCGTGACATTCTCAGTCGAAACGAGAGCCCCGACCTGCCGTTTCGCTGGAGTCTCAACCCCTATCGTGGTTGCTTCCATGCTTGTGTCTATTGCTACGCCAGGCCAACGCATGAGTACTGGGGCTTCGGTGCCGGCAGCGACTTCGAATCCAAGATCATTGTCAAGCGGGATGCCCCGACATTGCTCCGCCGGGTATTCGAGAAGCCGTCCTGGAAAGGCGAATTAATATTGTTCTCAGGGAACACAGATTGTTACCAGCCGCTGGAAGCGTCGCTGGAGTTGACGCGAGCTTGTCTGGATGTCTGCGCCGAATATCGAAATCCGGTCGGAATCATCACCAAGGGGGTATTGGTGCTGCGGGATCTGGACGTGCTGCGTCGGTTGCATCAGGAGGCGTTCGTTCGTGTCTATTTCAGCATACCGTTTTCGGGCGATGAGGTAGCGCGAAAGGTCGAACCCCACGCACCTTCAAGCCGGAAACGCTTCGAGGCGATGGCAACCTTGGCGAATGCCGGTATCCCTACCGGTATCTCGCTATCTCCGATTATTCCCGGTCTCAACGATGAGGATGTACCTGATCTGCTGGCCCGGGCAAAACACGCGGGGGCAGGGGAGGCGATGGCGACGCTCCTCCGTCTGCCTGGCTCTGTAGAGCCCGTGTTCATGGAGCGAATGTCGGCGGCATTTCCAGATCGGATGGCCAAGATCACGAACCGGATTCGAGAAGTGCGTGGTGGTGCGATCAGCGAGGGGGCCTTTTTCGAACGCCATCGTGGATCGGGCCCCTATTGGGCCATGATCGAACAGTTGTTCGAGGTCTCCAGGCGTAAGGCAGGATTGTCGGCGCTGTCCGACGGAATGGTTCCTGCTACCTTTCGGCGGCCCGGGATCGAACAAACCGCTTTATTTTGAGCGAGGAGCCTGTCCGGCATTGCCTTCGTAACGAGGCGAAGAAGATGTGACCAGGCGCGAGGGCTCCTCGCACAGGAAAGGGGGATGACGTGAAACATAATCCGGGGTTTCTCAAGTTGGTGGATGAGGCACGTGCACGCGTCAAGGAATGTACGGTGGCGCAAGCGAAGGCCAGGCTTGATCGGGGTGAAGTGCTGTACTTTCTCGATGTCCGTGAAGATGCGGAATTTGCAAAGGATCATGCGAAAGGCGCCCGGCACCTGGGAAAAGGGATTATTGAGCGAGATGTGGAAACATACATTCCTAATAAAGAGGAGGCGATTCTCTTGTATTGCGGAGGCGGCTACCGGTCCATATTAGCAGCAGATGCACTGCAGCGTATGGGCTACGTCAATGTGGTGTCGATGGATGGGGGAATCAAAGGCTGGCGGGATGCGGGCTATCCCATTGAACATTGAGGGGGGCCCTGAAAGGCCGTGCCCTGTCCACGTTGGATTGCAGATATTGGTCCAGGGATTTGGAAGGTTACTTGGTGTTGACTCGATCAAATTCTTTGATCACCTGGTCGGTTAAATCGATGGTGTCCTTGTGGTAGATCACAATTTTAACCACTTGTTCACTACCCTTATCGACCACGAGCGCAAACCCGCCCTTTTCCGCCACGGTTTTCGTAGCCGAAGAAATTCTCTTCATATAGTCATCGAGTAATTCCTTCTGCTTTCCCTGCAATTCCTGATTGAATTCCTGCGCGCGTTTCTGGAAGTCCTGGACCTTGGCGCGGAACTGAGTCTCTTTTTCTTTTTTTTCAGTGTCGCTCCATTTCGCCATTTGCTCCTTGAGCGTCTTCTCCTGGTTGCGCAACTCCTCTTCATCCCCGGACAACAACTTCTGTCGGGTGGCAACATATTCTTTGAAGCCGTCTAGAGCTTTCTTGCCGGCCCTTGATTTTTCCAATACCGCTTGAGGGTCGACGACTCCCATCTTAAACGCCTCGGCCGCCTGTGCAGCAGGGACCGATGTAAGTAACAACATGGCCGTGGCGACCAGGGGGAGGGTCACCCGCCCCAAGAGGATTCCCATCATATGCATACCGGCACTCCTTGTTGATAAACTCTGCGAACAGAATAATGGCTCCGAGAATAGCTGGGGGACCATGCGCTGTCAAGGGATCGGGTCGCCCGGCGGGTAGCAATCTGCTAGACGAAGTAACGGCTGGTGTCAAACTTGTATTCGGTGTTGTCGATTAGGCGGATAATGGTGTGGCGGAAATCTCCGGTCTCATCCTTCTCAGTCAGGTCTATCTCGCGCCCGTGCTCCACCGAGTTTCCCTCCGGATCGGTGATGACTCTGACGAACGGTCGTTCGGCATTCGCTTTATCGACAGCCGGCTTGAGTACGACCGCCAGTTCGTTGGTCTCCAGTATCACCAGGCTGCCGATGGGAATGATGCCGACACAGTTTACGAACAACTTGAGCAGCACCGAGTCGAACGCCTTCCCGGATTTTGAGAACATCATATTCAACACTTTCGACGGGGACATGGGTTCCCGGCGATACACACGTGAGGAGGTCATGGCGTCATAACAGTCTGCGATTGTGAGAATACGGCCGGTGAGTGAGAGTGTCCAGGGCACGGCCAGTTTCGGATATCCGGAGAAGTCCAGGTTCATGTGGTGTTCAAATGAGGCAGCCGCCATGCGCCCCGGTAGATTCGTGATGCCTCTCATTTTCGAGAGAATCAGAACTCCCTCCGTGGGGTGATTGCGCATCAGCCTCCAGTCATCATCGGTGAACTCTCCCGGTTTGTTCAGGACCTCCAGGGGAATGGTGGATTTGCCCATGTCATGGAACAGCGCGGCGAGGCCCAGGTCTGCTAACTCCACCTTGGGATAGCCGACACGATTCGCCAGCGCGATGGACAGCAACGCCACATTGACCGAATGATTATGTGTGTACTGATCGTGGCAGCGAAGGGTGGTAAGACCGAGGACCGTCGCTTCATCATCCTGCATGATATCGATGATGTTTTGAATCGCTCGCTTCGCTTGTTTAAAGCTGACGGTTCCCCCATCACGGGCTGCTTTCGTCAGCGACCCGATCGATTCTCCCACCTTGGCATAACCGTTCTTAGCGGCCATTTTCCGTTGCACTTTTGGGTCGGCGTTTTCAGGTCCACCCGGTCCCGCGTTCTCCGCATCTCCCGATCGCAGGCTTCCTGCCGCTCCGCTTCCTTGCCGGATTTGCAGCTCCCGTTGTTCTTCTAGCTCGATGCCGGCAATCCCCCGTGCAACAATTTCTTTCTGAAGGTCTTCGATGGTGTTCTTGACTGGATCAAGGCTGACAAAAAGAGCGGCAAACTCACGTAGATCCTTCGACTCCACAGCCAACGAGAACGTGACTCCGCCGATTTTCCAGGCATTCAAGGTATCGATGATGCTGGTGGCTACCGCCATCTGCTGCGCGTTCACCTTTAAATGGCTATCGCCGAGAAACAGGAAATCGTTCTGCAGGCGGAGGATAAGCGGTTGATCATGTGCCATGGTTTTGATCAGCTCCAGCATCGTATCCACGGGCTTGTCCAGCGCGGAGTTCGTGCGCTCGTAGATGCGGGAGGTCTTAATCAAGACATTAAACTGTGTGACCAGCTGAATGCCCAATATGACCATCTGCTGGTCAAGGATGTCCCGGGCTTCAGACCCATGGGCGATTTTCCTGGACAAGGACCTTTCATGGGTCAGGATCGGCTGGACTTGCTCATCCACGTCCGGCGTCTCTGTGATCTTGATGTTACTCACGGCAAAGACTCCTTACTATGATGCAAGCTGCTTCTGGTGGTGTTGCTGTCGGGAGGCCTGGGCGAGCGCCGCGGCGCAAGCCTGTCGCACGACGGCACTGCCCTTTTTCTGGCCGAGTGTAAGGGCAGCGATGGCGGCAGGGGAGGCTAATTTACCCAATGCCTCCGCAGCGAGGGCGGCCAGCTCATCCTTTTTCTTCCGGTTGGTCCAGGACCATTCCGTGATCAAGCCTTCAAAGTATGGAATAACCTCATGGCTGCTGGTCGCCCGCATGGCTTGGAATACCGAGCGTTTTTCACTGAGGGATCGATCCATGAAGGTGTCCGCCGAGACGAGAGGAGTCCAAGCAGAGTAGGGAGCCGTATATTGACCGGTCATAAGCAGCTTGAGCGCCGCAAACCGGACTGACTCCTCGGTATCAGTCAAGAACGCAATCAGTTTCATCCCGTTCCCGTTTGGGCGGAATATCCCGATGGCCCGCACGACTTCCTTCCGTATTTGCATGTCAGGATGGCGCACCAGCTTTTCGATCGAATCCGCAAAGCGGGGATTGTTCCATTTCAGAAGGATCGCGAGCAGATTCTTGACATAGCGGGGCCGGCGGTCCGACAAACCACGAAGCACATAATCCGGTTGATCTTTCGCGAGTGTCTCAATGGCTTCAGCCACGATCGCCTGATGAGCCGGACTCTCTAGGTTTGCCAGGAGAGCGCACAAGGCAGGAACAGCGGCCGGCGTCATCGACAGCAGAACCGTCGGCAATCCATCTGTGGTTGCGCCGGGAGTCCTGTTCAAACAGCCTTCGATCAATTTTATACGTTCTGATCGACCGAGGCTGTCGAGGAGCGACGCCACCTGGTTTTTGTGATCGTCGCCGAGATCAGGTCTCATCTCAGCGGTGACCTGCAAGACTCCTAGCACGCTCTCTAACACGATCCATTTGCCCTGGGCCGTCAATGAGTCCAGGACGTGTCCCCAAAGGTCGAGCAACTTAGTCAAGGTCCCGGGCGATTTTTCCGACGCCAGGATCGCGGTGAGCATATCCAGGATGTATGTCGTATTATCCCTGGAGCTTTCAGCCTCGATCTCCTTGGCCAGTGCGGCTAATTCTTCGTCTGAGACCTCGTAGCCTGCGAGACCGGACTTGAATCGGTTAGCCTGGCCACTGGATCCCACTCCGGTTTTCTCTCCGGCCGGTGTCCCGCCTTCACTGGCTTCTGAACCAGTAGCTCCTCCGATGCCTGCACCGGGGTCCTTCTTGGCACGCGCCTGCTCCCGGTCAAGAATGTCTCTCAGACTTGATTCCGACGCCTCCATCATGCCGGCCATTTGGAGCGCAAAAGA
>JACAFD010000019.1 GCA_013388555.1 Nitrospirota bacterium
ACCCAGACCTTAAGCATCAGTAACACAGGAAGCGGTACGCTCAGCTGGACCACCACCGACAATGTCCCGTGGATGACACTGAGCCGGGCTTCGGGGACAAACAACGGCGTTGTGATCGTGAGTGTGATAACTGGAGCCACAGCCCCTGGTACCTATAATGGCATTATCACGCTCAGTGCCTCCGGGGCCCCATCGGTCAGCGTGCCGGTCACGTTTACGGTCTTGACAGCCCCTGTGTCCCCGCCTGTTAGCCCACCGCCGCCTTTGACAGCTCCCCCGATTCCGAACGGCTTACGAATCACAGTCGCGCAGTAACACCAGCCCGAGTCTGGTTAATCCAGTTGGTTTCGTTCAATCAAACAAACCAGACCGACCAATTCAACCAGGCAGACCCCATAACAGTCTTCCTAGGCTCGTACCCGACCGCCGTAAATGCGGCATTGCAGGTTGAGCGATGCCCTTGCCTTCCCGAATAATTCCGCCGCCGCCGCCGCCCCAATACTTTTTTGGGGAAGTGGAACCCGTACGACTCTTTTCTCACAGAATAGTCGATCCCGTTGATCCCCCGGTCAAACGTAGCGTCGGCTAAAGGTGTTTCCAAATCAGGCCGTGCTCTTTCAACAGAAGCCCTACGAAAGTACGGAGCCAACTCCTTCTTTCGTACTGTGCGTCAATGGAGACTCCGCAAATTGCGCCACAGCGCCGTAGAAACCCTCTTGCTCCCATCCTAGCGACCCTTCGTCCCCCCCCCCGCATCATATTGTATTTAGAAGTAATCTGGGGATCTTACCCTCCGCAATAAACGGCACTTTTCTTGCCTCGCTGAGTATTTACTCTATGATGAGTCGAGCCACCGCGGCGCAGCCTGTAACAGAGCAATACTTAGATGGAAAGCCAGAGTCGAATCGCCATCACCCCTAACCCAGCCAAGGTTTCGTCTACTTCTGTAAATGGACCAGTTCACGCCTCATTCAAGCTAGACCGATTCCCTGCATGGATGAACCGTCATCAGACCTGGATTGGTTCCATGGTAGTTCTCATTGCGCTGCTTACACTGCTCTTCCTGGGATGGGCCATATATACCGTCCAAGACAAATTTCTCCAATCCAGCAGCCATAGCCTGGTGCAAGCAGCCACAAAGGCCGCCGGCAAATTAGACATGATGATTCTGGGGCAATACCGCGACATCCAGCTGCTCTCCACTACTTCGATCACCCAACATCAGACCCCAGAGACGTTGACAAAATATCTCCGCGACATGGCGCAGACTCATCCAACCTATCAGTGGATCGGCATTACCGACTCCCATGGGAGGATCGTCGCAGCGACTGATATGTCAAAGCCCTCACTCGATCGGAGTCAGAGTCACTGGTTCCAACTGGCACGCACTATTGCTGGTGCCAGAATTCTCGATGGGCAGATCGATGACGAATCCGGAGGTACCTCCGCGTTTACGCTTATCGCTCCCCGGCGCAGTCCCGACGGGCGATTTCTCGGAGCGATCGCGGCCGTTGTAGGTGTCCCCTCACTGATGCACCTCCTTGACGACACGATGCAAAGGCTCAAAAACATCGCATGGACAGACGGGTCGCATCTTGAATACCAGCTCCTCAACGAGAAGGGAAACGTGATCGGGGACTCGACCTTACGAGAGGAAGGCCGGCTCAATTTGCACCAGGTCGGTTATCTTTCCGCAACGCTGGCGGGAAAGCAGGCGCCGGGATTCATACAACACACCCATCCTCAGCGCGGGACCTCCCTCATCACCGCCTATGCACAAGTCAACATCGCCTATGCTGACCCGCCGCTGCGCTGGAGCATCCTGATTCACGTAGACCGCGATAGTCTCCTCACCCCCATTCATTCGTTCCTCAGAGAATTATCGTTCTTTGCCACTCTCATCCTTCTCCCCTTGTTCGGTCTTGTGCTGGTAATGATGAAGGCCCTTCACGGAGAATGGGAGATCGCAAGACACGAATCCCATAGAGCCACCCAGGCAGAAGCGGCACTCACGAAACGGACGGAGACTCTTCATACGTTACTCGTGGCTGCTCAGACGTTATCCGCGCAGCAAGACCTCGATGGACTGCTGCACCACATCCTTCATCTCGCAAAAGAAAACAGCGGGGCACGTTATGCGGCCTTGGAGGTCTACCACGACAACGTGCACAGGACGACCCGCTTCTTGGCCTCAGGAATCGATGAACCAGCGGCCCGCGCCATTCAGACCATTCTACTCAATCAGGCTGGGGGGGAATCCCTGGGACAGGAGAATGGGGTCATCCGTCTGCATCATCTGACGGAACAGTGGGCTGCCCACGGAATTCCAGTGGACCCTGCCTCACTCGTCTCATTCCTGAGCGTGTCAATACGCAGCCAAGACCGATTCTTCGGTCGACTTTATCTCGCAAACAAGGTAACTCAACTGGACCTCGCAGAAAGCTTCAGCGAACTGGATGAACAGGCTGTACTGACCCTTGCCGGCCAAGCCGGTACCGCGATTCAGAATCTGCAACTGCTCCATGATTCCAAGGAGCAGGCCAGACACGATTCGCTGACTGGATTGCTCAATCATTCGACGACCCTGACGATCTTGGCTCAGGAACTGTCACGGGCTCAACGCAGTCATGACCCAGTGGCAGTCCTCATCGCCGATTTGGATCACTTTAAGAAGGTAAATGATACCTATGGACATCCCGTGGGCGATCTCGTCCTTCAAGAGGCCGCACGGCGCCTTCGCGAAACTGCCCGACGCTCCGATCACGTCGGACGTGTCGGAGGAGAAGAGTTCTTGATCGTGGCTCCCAATTGCGACCTGAACGCATTACAGGAGTGTGCCGAACGTTTTCGTATCGCCATCAGCGACAGGCCATTCGATACTACAAGCGGGCCGCTCACCATTACAGTCAGCATCGGAGCGACAATCTGGTCTGCCGATCATCCGTTGAATTCCGAACACTTACGCAAGATGGCCGACTACGCTCTCTATCGCGTGAAAAGTCGCGGCAGGAATGGGATTAACATCGTTCCCCATCCCGACACCATCTCTGCGGAGCAGCTAAAAAAAACAGGATAGACGCTGAATCCTGTGCGACGCGCGCGTTGCTCCTCGGAAACGGTGTGCTGCCGAGACACTCTAGAGGAAGCCTTTTCGTTGCATTTTCCCTGAGAAGAGAATATACAGACAATCCATGAACGCCGAGCAGATGGAAGAACTCAAACGCCACCTTGGCGTTGTCACCGAATCGCTCCGAAACGATATCCGCCTGATTGCCGAAGGCCACGCCACCATTCAGCAGGAACTTCATGATCACCGCGAAGAAATCCGGGATGAATTCAAAGAAATGCGGGCTATCCTGCGGCTCTCATTCTCCCAGCTCGATCAGCGCATCCGCACCCTCGAATCGGACGTGACCATGCTTAAGACCCGCATGGAACGGCTCGAAACGGGCCAAGCCTGATCACTTCAACAAGACTCACACCAAGAGAGCCGCGACTACTGTTGGCAGAGGCAATCCCTGCATTTCAGGATGCCTATGGCTCCCCGCACGCGATCTTCCGATACGCCTCGTCTACACTCCCTCGACTGATGGGTCTCCATGGATCAGTGGGATAATTATTGCCCCACACATATATACCTTTTCCCATGTGGTCAGCATGGGCGATCACAGAATGCGTCCTGACTTTCTCTTGCTTGCAATCATATTCTTCGCGTGTTCGAACGGAGAAAAAGGGCTTGCCATCTAGCGTCTTTTGAGGAATCTTATAGTCATCCAGGACCCACATCTTGGCAAAGTGGTCTGTTTTGCTAATGCTGCCTGGGTCTACATAGTGGTTGAAAAGCTCCGCGGTACCAACCTCTTGCCATGCCGCATAAACGAAGCTCGCGGTTCCTAGAGCCCAGAGAATAGTGATGACGAACACTTGAGTGATCATTCCGTCTCCTCAGAAGAAAAAAATAAGGTCCGCCCACCAAGACACTACGCTAAATGAAATCTGGAATCTATCCGAAAGATTCCTAGAGGCCGGACGGTGAGGTAGTCCCTCGTTACACCCAACCAGAAATTGACGGCCCAGCTGGTGAGCACGAGACAACTTCCTGACTCCCTGGTATACTTTCACTGAATCATTTATTCGGGAGAAGGTATGGCCACGAAAGGCTATCCTGGACTGGTAGTGGTACCCCCCAGTGATCGATGGATTCTCAGGCGCCAATTAGCGCATTGGGTTTTTATTGTCATCGCTGTTGCATGGAGTGTGTCGGCGAGCACGGTCGGGATTCCCTCATCCGATACCAATGGAGACTGTCAATCTCGTATCAGGCAGGGGCTCTCTGCTAGTTTTTTGAAAGAGTGTGGCCAACCGGGGCAATCGGTCACAGAGACACCATTCCGTCCGGGTGAGTTCGCCGCTGCGGAAGTGTCACAGGGAGAGAGACTGACCGGGTCGTACAGACCCATGCCTGCCTCCTATACCGCCCAACTCGTGACACAGCACTATGCCGACCGAAAATCTTCGACCAATCTCTATGGTCCAGCAGGCCGCTCATCGAATCGGGCGATAGCGCCCCCTCCTGTGAGCGAATTAAAAGCAAGCCCTGTGACCCAAAAGGCAGCCTTGAGTCCGAGTCCCGACGCTCGCTTAGCCGAACAGGGGGATGCGTTTGCCCAATATCGTCTCGGCCGATTTTATGCGCAGCTCAGCGGGCCCAAAGCACCCGAGTCCGTGAGTTGGTACGTGAAAGCCTCGGACGGCTTACAGCGCCTGGCAGAGGCCGGCAATGGGCAAGCGATGTACGTGCTCGGAGTCATGTACGCGTATGGGCGTGGAGTAGGGAGAGATGAGGAGCAAGCCCGACTTTGGCTGACGCAGGCCGTTGACCAACAGGTTCCAGCGGCTCATATGGTACTCGCGAGACTAGACGGATATCGGAGTATCGACCCCAGGTAATCTTACCCGCCTTCACAGAATCAGATTTGAACAGCACGAATCGTCATGATGCTGCTCGCGGAACTTTCCTCTCTCCGTGAAATGTGAAACATTTTCATCTTTTATTACACACTTTCTAAGGGAGGGCATAGTCAGGTCGTCCTTTACTGCGCGCATCGAACGCGTATATTCCTATCGTGCGTGTTCTGCGAGCAAGAAGGGCACCTGGCTATCAATGATCCTTCCGAGCTTGCTTGTATCGCTCAAAGGAGGTGAGTGACGGTTCCCCTAACTGCGCGCGAGCAAAGGGGACCGTCAGCTACCGCCGCCCCCCCTGCTCCAGAAACAATCTCACTCCCACCTTCTGCCCTTTGATCCTGGTCCGGCCAAGCGCCTGGATAATCTCCCGGGCCATCACCTCCGGCACCTCCACCAGCGAGAATCGATCCATCACCTCGACCGAGCCGATCACATTCGAATTGAGCCCAGCCTCGTTGGCAATCGCCCCGACAAGATCGCCAGGACGGATGCCTGCTTCCCGGCCTGCGCCGATGTACACCTTTGCCATACCAGCCGTTCGTCCACCTCGACCAGGCACGTTATACGGCCTGCCCTGTCCCTCTCGTTGCATCATACCAACGGTTCGCCCGCGAGAATCTCCCATTGGCCGCCGCACCATCGATGGCCGCTCCGGTTGCCTGCTCGGAATTGCCGGAATATCCTGTTCCTTCCGCTCCCCACCCTGCAGGCGGAAAATGAGTTTCAACGCTGCCGCCGCAACCTCCGCTGGATCTCCAGCTTGAGCGATCGACGCGACCACGGCGCGAAACAGGTCCAGATCACCGGACGTCAGCACCTCTTCGACTGCGCTCTTGGTTCGCGCAAGCCGCTTCGTGCGAAGGTCGGCCACAGACGGCACCGGAGTGACCACAATTTTCGCTTTCGTGAGCTGCTCGATATTCCACAACAATCGCTGCTCGCGCGGGTCGATGACGGTGATCGCTGCCCCTTCACGCCCTGCCCGTCCGGTTCGTCCGATCCGATGAACATAGCTTTCCGGCGAGGTGGGCAGATCGTAGTTCACCACATGCGAGACGGATGGAATATCCAGTCCCCGCGCTGCCACATCGGTCGCGACAAGGAGTTCCGTCTGCCCGGACCGGAACGCATTCATCACGCGATCGCGCTGGGACTGATTCATCCCGCCATGGATCGCTTCGGCTCTGTGCCCGCGACCCGTCAACATGGCCGTGAGTTCATCGACTTCGATACGCGTGCGGCAGAATACGAGCGCCGACTTCGGCGCCTCCATATCCAGAATACGGGCCAGGGCCGCCTCCTTGTGCGGTCGAGCGACGATGTAGGCCGTTTGGTGGACGCGCGGAGCAGCGCCTGCCTTGAGCGGCTCCTTGGCAATCCTGATCTCGACCGGCTCCTTGAGATGACGCCTGGCAATGGAGGCGATACGAGGGGGCATAGTGGCAGAGAACAACGCCGTCTGTCGCTCTTTGGGTATCTGCTCCAGAATGGCGTCCAGATCTTCAGCAAATCCCATGTCCAGCATCTCATCGGCCTCGTCCAGCACGACTGTCTGAACCGTCTTCAGTTGCAGGGTTTTTCTTTGGATATGGTCCAGCGCCCGCCCAGGCGTCGCCACGACGACATCGACCCCGCGCTTGAGTGCATAGAGCTGTGGGCCGATGGCCTGGCCTCCATAGACCGGAAGCACCGAGATTTTTAATTCTTTGCCGTATCGTGTGACGGATTCGGCTACTTGAATGGCCAACTCTCTGGTCGGTACCAGGATGAGCACGGAGGGGCAGCGACGCGCCGAATGGGCGACGCGTTGAAGCAGCGGCAGTGTGAACGCTGCCGTCTTGCCGGTTCCAGTTGCCGCTTGGCCCAAGAGATCACGGCCTGCCAGCAACGGAGGAATCGCCTCACGTTGAATCGGCGTCGGCTCTTCATAGCCCAGCTGGTCAAGCGTGGCCAGCAGGGCAGCCTCCAGGCCCAGCGCGGCAAAGCTGGGAGAAAAACCCTTCGCCGGTGTGTCCACAGATGGATGCGCAGTACCGTGTTTCATAGAATATATCGAAGCACTTTCTGCAATGATGCCGGTTGGATGCTCATCGGATTGCTGCCGAATCGTCGCTATACTACTGCGGTTCTACCGAGAAGAGATAGGAGAGTGGCAAAAAATCTCTGTATTCGCCTGTCCAACTCCGACTGTACCAAGAGGCGAACTCATCCCACGCAAAAGCCTACTCTCAATCCTCCCTCCAAGCTTGCTCGTACTCTCTCCCCTAAGAGGCCATCCAACTACCCCATTTTCTGCGCAGAGGAACCTTGGGATGGATTCCACTGCGGCCGTCGAACGAGCACAGCTTTATCGTGCGCGTTCCGGGAGCAAAGAAACTGTCCCAAGGGTCCTCTGCCCTATTATTCTTCCGGTAGTTGGATCGGCCCAGCCCACTCCCCTTTGGCCAGCGTCACTTCCTGAAACCCGCCGTCCGGCCATTGAAACTGGCCAACCTCGTCCACTTGTACAACAAAGGGGTCTGCTTCATGTGCGAGGCCACGGAACCAATACCAGCCTGCGGCAGTGGGCTTCTTTACAGTCCATTGATACTCGGCCATGTCTCAGTTCCCTTTTCGCCGCTCTTCTGAGTCTGATACAGTCTGGCAGGGTGTTGCTGTAGCCCCGCTGGAGAAAATCGTGGACAGCTTCACCATCAATGCAGGCTGTTCGAAAAGACCGTTCAACAGGGCCGCAGCGGATGAAGAAGGCTTAGGTCGAAGTTAAGGTTACGCGTCGAATAGGTTTTTGTTTTCTCAACCTTAGCCTCAGCCTTAACCTTCCCCTAACACTGGCGGGCTTTTTTAACAGCCTGATAACTGCCAAATCTATCATGTCCCAGCTCCCAATAGAAGATGTGCTGCCCGCCCTCCGTCGCACGCTGACGGAGGGGCGGAATGCACTGCTGACCGCCGCGCCTGGCGCCGGGAAAACAACGCGAGTCCCGCTGGCCCTGCTGGATACTCCCTGGCTTGCAGGAAAGAAGCTGCTGATGTTGGAACCACGCCGGCTTGCGGCCCGCGGCGCTGCCCATCGTATGGCATCCACCCTGGAAGAATCGGTCGGGGCAACGGTCGGCTATCGCATGAGGCTCGATACGAAGGTAGGGCCCAAGACCAGAATCGAAGTCGTCACAGAAGGCATCCTTGCTCGCCTGCTTCAGGAGGATCCTGCGCTCAGTGCGTATGCCATCGTCCTCTTCGATGAATTCCACGAACGAAGCCTACAGGCTGACACCGGCCTGGCCCTCTGTCTGGAATCACAACGGCTCTTGCGCCCTGATCTCCGCCTACTCGTCATGTCCGCCACATTGGACTGTGGGCCAGTCTCTGCACTCTTAGGCCAGGCGCCGACGATCGTCTCCGAAGGCCGCCTCTTTCCAGTAGAGACACGCTACCTCGACCAACCGCTTTCAGGCCATCTCGATGTGGCAATCGTCCAATCGATCCGGCGTTCGCTCACCCAGGACCAAGGGAGTCTTTTGATTTTTCTACCTGGCATGGCAGAAATTCGGCGTGTCGTACGAAGACTTCTGGATTTGAATCTCGGCTCGAACATCCTTATCGCTCCGCTCCATGGCGACCTGCCACAAGAGGCTCAGGACCGGGCGATCGCTCCCGCACAACCCGGCACGAGAAAAATAGTCCTGGCCACCTCGATTGCTGAGAGCAGTTTGACGATTGACGGGGTGCGGATCGTTATTGATGCCGGCTTGCTGCGCGTGCCTCGGTTCGACCCGCGCTCGGGACTTACGAGGCTGGAGACCATCCGCGTCACTCAGGACTCAGCCGAGCAACGCCGCGGTCGGGCAGGTCGTCTTGAGCCGGGTGTTTGTTTCCGCCTCTGGACCGCTGCAGAACATCAATCATTAGTGCCGCGTCGCCCGCCGGAAATGCTCGACGCCGACCTCGCACCATTGCTGCTCGAATTGGCCCTCTGGGGGACGACCGATCCAGCAGAATTATCCTGGCTCACTCCCCCACCGGTCGGAGCCATCGCTCAAGCAAGAGAGTTGCTCACCAGCCTGGGGGCACTCAATGTAAAGGGACAGATCACCGCTCATGGAAGGCAAATGGCAGAACTGCCGCTGCACCCACGCCTCGCGCACATGCTGCTCAAGGCTGGGCCATTGAGCCTCACCGGTTTGGCCAGTGAACTCGCGGCACTCCTCAGTGAAAGGGATATACTGCGAGGCCCCTCCGGCTGGCATAATGCCGATCTGCGACTCCGCTTGGATATGATGCATGGAGCGCACAATCACGCCACTGGTGCGACCCTTGACCGCACCGCATGCCAGCGAGTGAAACGTACAGCCGACTTGTGGCAACGCCACCTTACGCAGCAGGCAGACAAGAGGCCGGCTGACAGGCAAGAAGACCCCTATTCTGTCGGCCTCCTGCTCGCACTCGCCTATCCTGATCGCATCGCCCAACGCCAACAGGAAAATGGGGCACGCTATCTCATGGCCAATGGCCGTGGCGCCCTCTTCATGAATCCTGATCCGCTCGGCTCAGAAGACTATCTGGTCATTGCCGAGCTGGACGGCGGTGCACAGTGGGCCAGGATCGATCTGGCCGCGCCGGTACAGCTTGGCACCCTTGAAACCCTGTACGAGGACAGGATTCACGTGACGGATGAGGTATCATGGGATGACAGAGCGCAGGTGGTTCATGCAACAAGTCAACGACGATTGGGCGCTCTCATTCTATCTAAGCAGGGATTGTCGAAACCGGATCCCGCCCAGATCACCACCGCCTTGTCACAAGGCCTCCGTCGAGCGGGACTCGACAAGCTGGCCTGGACCCCGGAGCTTCGTCAGTGGCGGGCGCGAGTGGCATTTCTACGGAGGATCGAAGGGCAAGATTCCCAATGGCCTGACTTGTCTGACGAGGCGCTGCTGCAAACGCTCGATGAATGGCTTGGCCCCTATCTTTCCGGCCTGACGACACTCGACCGGGTCACGCGGCTCGATCTCAGTCAGCCCTTATATGCGCTCCTCTCCTGGGACCAGCAACGCAAGCTTGAACGGTTGGCCCCCACCCATCTGACCGTCCCGAGCGGATCGAGCGTGCGCGTGGAATACGAGACGCCGGATCTGCCCATCCTGGCTGTGCGGTTGCAAGAAATGTTCGGCTGCAAAGACACGCCACGTCTCGTGGACGGGAAGATTCCGGTTATGCTGCATCTCCTGTCACCGGCGCGCAAGCCCGTCCAGGTCACGAAGGATCTTTCCAGTTTCTGGAAATCTGCCTATCTCGAAGTCAGAAAAGAACTCCGTGGCCGCTATCCCAAACACTCCTGGCCCGATGATCCGCTCAAGGCTTTACCCACTGCGAAGGCCAAACGCCGGCCTGGTTGATTTGGTTCATCTGGTTGCGCTGTTAACGCGCGAACGTTGGCAAAGAACAGGGCTGATCGCTTGTGATCGGTCTGACGCTTTGTTACACTGGCCACACGTCGAAGTGAGGCTTCTGATGTCTGCACCTGCCATTCAAACCAAACGATGGACGCGTCAGGAATACGACCGCATGGCTGAATTGGGCATATTCAGCCCGGACGACCGCCTGCAACTTATCGAGGGGAACATTCTCACCATGACTCCTCAAAACAGCCCGCATGCAGCTACGATCGGAAAAACGCAACGCGCCCTCGAACGCCTGTTCGGACCGAACGTCTGGGTCCGCGTGCAAATGCCGCTCATCATCGACCCCGACTCGGAACCGGAACCGGATTTGGCCGTCGTTCCAGGAGCGCCGACCGATTACTGCAATGAACACCCTCGAACCGCCATACTGGTCGTCGAAGTATCCGACAGCACCCTGTCATTAGACCGCGACCGCAAACGCGCGCTCTATGCCCACGCCGGCATCTCGGAATACTGGATCGTCAATCTCGTTGAGCGTTGTCTTGAGGTCTACCGCGACCCCCTCAGATTGCTGGACCAACCGGCTCAATATCAGTTCTCACGAAAGGTCGTTCCCACCGAAACCGTCTCTCCACTTTCCATCCCACACAACTCAATCACCGTCACCGATTTACTGCCGTAATCGCGCCGACCACATGTCTGTGACTCAGACCGAGTGGGTTCAATCCTCGCCCGCCCTTTCGAGCGGGCGCTACGTCCACACCATTTTGGATGACGCCAATAACGGTTCATCCCCACTCGCGCGGGGAACATCCACCATGTGCTAGCTGCAAGTCGAGCCGTCGAGTCGTGCCTTGGCCCTGCAGAAATTTGAGCGTTCGCGTAAACATGGCATTACCCGTGGCCTTGGTCGGCAATGCGACATACAAACCACGGTGCTCAAAATGCCGTTGCAACTCCAGATGCGCGAAGAAGGCTGCTTCGGTCTTACCCTCACCCATGGGGGCTTCCAGGAGTAGGATGGCTGGTTTCTTCAAATCGGCCAACACATCAACCACCGCCTGCTGTAACGGTCGTGGAGTGAATTCAAACACTTCTTTGAAAGACTTTGCCTTGCTACTGAGGGGTGTTCGATGTTGCCAGCCAAGCTTGTCTAGAGCTTGACGAGCCTTTACCTGGCTCCGTTGAAACCAATCATGAAGATCATTGCAATCCTCAGCGGTTCCAAACGAAAACCAATCCTCGTTGGAGCCGATCCAGTCGGCGAAGCTCGTGAGGCCCGACAGCAACATAAAGTCAGGGCCAGTAAGAGTCTGCTTCGTGGGAGTCACGGTGGGATTGAGAACCTCCAGGAGTACTTCCACCAGACCGCGGCGCGCCTCAGTCCATTCGTCTTTACCCAACGCACGACTATCGCCCATCAGATGACCAAGGATGCTTGGGGAAGCCCTTTCTCCATGATGACACCCCACCGCATCGGCCACTAGTTCCGCCAATTCTTCCGACCAGCTATTCTTCTGTAAAATCTCCGACAGAGCAATCTGGCTTACAAAGGCATGGTTAATCATTGCATTTGGACTACGTCCAGCATACATGCCGGACAGATTCTCCCACTTGCATTGAAACCCGGGACAGGCCTTTCCCAAGTCATGGCAAGCGATCACGAGCAACAGCCACGCGCGGGCATCCGCCCACGTCATTCCCAAAATTGCCGCCATCCTCTCGCGCGTCTGTTGAGGTTCACGCGCTAAGATGGCGTCTGCACTCGCAGCCACGTCCAGCATGTGGAGGATAAGGGGATGCCATCTAGCGGCCCCCTCCTTAGAAGTTTTCGCCCACAGGTTTGTCAGTGTTTTGTCCATCACCTAACCATTGAAATCAAATGATTCTGCATTGTGAGGATGCGCCCCCTAAATCAACTGCTTTGCGTCAACGTGCCCTCCGTGTCCCTTTCCCCCCATCCAGCGGCGCAAACGGTGTGGCGGAGTTGAACTGGCTCGCCGAATTCATCGGATTGCGCAACGAAGACCAACAAATTGACCTCGATTCAGACATTCGGTATACTAGTTGCAAAAATGGAGGACGTTTCCATGGCTGTCTCTCAAATTTCTGCAAAGGGGCAAATTCTGATTCCCCGGCAACTTCGCCGCAAACTCGGGCTGAAAGCAGGCGGCAAGGTCCAATTGATGGAGGAAGGCGGCCGCTTGGTCATTGCTCCCGCTCCTGAAGACCCTATTGCGGCGGCCACGGGCTTTCTCACAGGCACGTTCTCCCTAACGAACGACCTTCGCCGTGAGCACCGGGAGGAGGCGCGCCGTGAGCAAAAAACTCGTGCTCGATAGCTTCGCGCTGGTCAGCCTCTTCCACAAAGAGTCGGGCTGGGAGAAAGTCCAAGCCGCCCTCTATGAGCAGCAGCGGACCGGCACCAAGGCCTTTCTGAATTGGGTCAATTGGGGCGAATTCTTCTATATCGTCAAACGCAAGGTCGGCGCGGTTCGGGCTGCTGAAGCCCTCCATCTCCTGGAACAACTGCCTATCGAGTTGGTCCCGGTGGATCTGTCGCTGGTGCGAGAGGCGGCGGAGATCAAAAGCGATCATGCGGTCTCCTACGCAGATGCCTTTTGTGTCGCCACGGCTCGCCGCCTGTCGGGGACGGTGCTGACGAGCGACCCTGAATTTCGCGCCGTCGAGCATCTGATCACCGTCCGGTGGCTGAAGGCCTAACAGCGACACTCCCTCACCAACGCCTTCCACGCTCTGTACTTCCCCCATCCAACGGCGCAAAGGGCATATCAAAGTTGTACTTGTTTGCCGGATTCAGCGGATTGTTCGGGCTATATTTATTGACCGGTTGGCCGAGTGTGAGCCCATACCGCGAGCCTTCGAGTTTGTTGAGAATGACGAGTTGGCGGACGGCCTGATCGTTGCGTGGCATCAGGAATCCTCAATCATAGGCCGGCAAGCAGATGCAGGCTACGTGACGGGGGAGGTTCTGTCAACGGTCGTTGTGGGGAATGGGTACCGTGAGGATGCTTTCGAGGTGAGAACGAAGCAGGCGGACTTTATCTAACAGCCTGCTAGACGGGAATGTCTCTGGTACCGTCATACGACGTTCGCGACTGGTGGGAGAGCTTCACGATATCACCGTCCTTGACAACCGTGTCCTCGCCGCTCACTTTTTTATTCACCGCAATCATCACTTCTCGATTCGCCAAGAACTGCAACAGAGGGGCCATACGATCCTGGTTCGATTCAAGAAGCTTTCTGACCGTGGTGGGTCCGGAGATCACGAGATCGAATTCTGTTTCTCCGAGCGCATCCCGAAGCGTCAATCCAAAGATCAACACTGTAACCATAGCTTCCTCGTTGTTTAGTTTATTTGGTTGTTTTGGTTCATCTGGTTAGTGTCGTCCAACCAAAAGACCAAATAAACAAAACAAACCTACCGTCGGTCTGCTGCCTCGTAGGCTTCTTGAATCAGTTGAGCCACGTGTTTGACCTCTGCGGCGCCCTGCAATCCGGTGCGCAGTTGAATCATACAGGCGGGGCAACTCGTAGCCACTACCTCAGCACCGCTCTGTTCGACGGCCCGCCGTTTGCGCTCGACGATACGCTGCGACGTGTCAAAATCCTTTACGAGATAGGTTCCGGCTCCGCCTGCACAGCGATCGGCATCCGGCATCTCGACATAGTCGACGCCCGGTAAGCCTGCCAGGATCGCCCGAGGTTCCTTCGTCACTCCCGCGGCTCGTAGATGACAGGAAGAATGATAGGCCACCTTGCACTTTCTGGACTGTAAACCGGCCATGGCGGGTTTCACCGGCGATTGTGAGACAAACTCTGAAATATGCGTCACTCGTTTGGCCAAGTCCTGGGCTGACGCTTGCTCAGGCTCACCGGCAAATAAGATGGGATAGTCCTTCAGCATGAGGGTGCAGGAGGCGCAACCGGTCACCACTTTCGCATATCCTGCCATGGAGGCGAGATTGACCCGTGCCCCTTCTTTGGCCAATGCGCGATGCCCATAGGTTTCGATCGGTGTCCCGGAACAGCGCTGCGTCGGTAGATCCGGCTCGACTCCATGTTTCCGCAGCACAGAAATCACCGCATCCCCCACCCCATCGTCGAAGTAGTTGGCCGCGCAGCCATGGAAATAGGCCACTTGGGAGCGAGCCTCTTGCCCAGCCTGGGGAATCAGTTCTGGATAACGATCACGGAGATGTCGCCGGGCGAGCCGAGGCAGTACCAGCTTCGGAGACAATCGTGCTGTCTCGGCAAGACGATGCATGAGCGGCTTCGTCAGACGATCGAGTAGCCGGCGAATCAGAGGTTGATCCCATATCGACTGATACCTCGCTAGAAACTTTAAGAATCGTTCGAATCGTGCCGTCTGTGCGTGGAACCGGAAGAGGACACCGGCCATCTCATTCGGACTTTCGGCGCGCCGGTCCAGAATCAGCTGGGACACATCGACCCCGGCCGGACAGGCTGTGCGGCAGGACTTACAGTTCAGACAGGCCTCTACCACCCGCTTCGAACTAAGATAGCTATAGTTCTTATCTGTCACGATCTCGAACCAGCCCCGCGAACTCATATCTTCCGATTGAAATACATCGTAGACCGGGCAAACAGCATTGCACTTGGCGCAGGTCGCACAGGGTTTTGACAGTCGCACATAGTCGATATGGTCCGTGAAGGGCCGGTCGCTGATCTTGATGCCGGGGTTAAATACCCCGGTTGGGTCAAAACTCTGCTTTACACGCACGAACAGGCCGTAGAGTTCCGGGCCGAACATCGTCTTCACATATTCGGCACGCACCCGGCCATCTCCATGCTCCCCACAGATCGAACCACCGAATCGGTCCAACACTGTTTGGTGAATCTCATGATAACCCTGAACCATCTTCTGGAAATCGTCTTGGTTGTTTACATCGAGTAGGGGAATGATATGGGCGTTTCCATTCCCAATATGCCCGAAAATCGCCACTGGCACGCGCTGTTCTGCAAAGAACTCCTCCAGATAACGGATGAGTTCACTGATCCGATCAGCCGGCACTACCACATCATCGACGAAGTTGATGGGCTTCTTCCTGGGGTCGAATCGATAGAGCGTGGGATAGAGCGCCTTGCGGGCCTTCCACAATTGCTCCCGTTGCTC
>JACAFD010000110.1 GCA_013388555.1 Nitrospirota bacterium
AGAGAACACGCCTTGCATCATCAGGCAAAACAGGATAAGAACCACACCCTTCCACAGTATGCTGCTTGGCGAATGCAGAAACGAGATCATGCTTGCCCAGGCGAGGACGTGGCCTGTTCCGATCAGGAGGTTCATGGTCCCATAGTTCATTTTCACGGTCAGCATCTGTTGACCGACGCCACCGTTGGCGATCGACGCTGAAAGAGTCTGGCGGTTCATGCGACACCTCTCACATCATGACGCCCCCGGTGCAGCGAGGGACCAGTGGCGACCCCACGGGTTCCATGAGTACGCGAACGTTTACCCTCAAAGCCCAGACATCTCGCCACGCATCCATCGGGATGTCACGAATGAGTTCTCGCACTGCTGGCACTCCCTTGTGGATCCGATGATCCTACCGTCAACCGTATCGCCGGCTCTCGAGCACACAAGCTTTTTCTTGGTCAGAGGCCTGTTCGGCAAATGGATGCACGGACATTTTGCAGCACCCCTTGCCGCCTTGAAGCAGATGGGGCTCCGTGCGTTTATCGCCGACAGCCACGTCGCCGGAACGGTCGATGACAATGCCCTGCGCATCTATCGCGACACCCTGGTGCGTGCCGCCAGGAAAGACCGGCTCGTATTCCTCTGTCACTGCAAGGGAGGGCTCGATACGCTCGCTGCGATCGAGCGCTTTCCCGACCTTCGCGACCGCACGGGCGCCATCGTGTTGTGTCAAACGCCACGGGAGAGTTCCCCCATTCTCGACAGCATTCTGCTCAGCTCCTATGGCGACTCGTTACGCTCCCGGCTCCAGTGGACCAAAGAACGTCTTCTCAAGATTGCGATCACTGTCTCGGCGTCACGGCACGGGTGCATGGACCTGACGGCCAAGAGAATGACTCGTGTGATATCCACCATCGACGCTCATCGATGGCCCTTGCCGATTCTCTCCGTGTCGTCCTGGTCTGATCGGCCGACGTCTTGGCTCGACTCCTACCACGCCCGGCTGTCGACTATTCGTCCCCAACAGGCCCACGACGGGCAGTTCTTCCTGTCCAGCCTGGTGTGGCCGGTCGGAGAGCAGATCTTGCTTCCCCGCATCGATCACGCGCAACCGACCGTCGGCGGCGGTGGATTTGATCACGGCCGGTTCTGGCAGTGCCTGGCTCATCTGGCAGCACGGAGGCTCACATGCTGACCAGCGATCGAGGGCAATTCCCGGTGATGTTCTCTCTTTTGCATGCGGCCGAACGCCTCTTTGCCAATTTTTCAGTGCATGGCGACCCGGTCTTTTATGAGAGAGACCGTTTCCCCTGGACACAACAACTCGAACGCGGTTGGGAGGCGATGCGCGAGGAGTGCGAACGCGTCATGCAACGGCGCGAACTCATCCCGAATTTTCAAGACATCTCTCCGGAACAGAGCGCGATCACCCGGGACGACAAATGGAAAACCTATGTGCTCTATGCGTACGGGGTCAAAGCCAGACACAATTGCGCGGCATGCCCGAATACCACGGCGGTCATCGAACAGATTCCCGGCATGAAGACTGCCCTCTTCTCGATTCTGTCAGGCCCCAAACACATTCCACTCCACCGCGGCCCCTACAAAGGGCTGCTCCGCTGCCATGTGGGTCTCCTCATACCCGGACAACCCGGCGCATGCCGCATCCGCGTTGCCGGTACAGAACGGCATTGGCAGGAGGGCGGTGTGCTGATTTTCGATGATACCTTCCCCCATGAAGTCTGGAACGATACGACCGAGGATCGCATTGTCCTCTTTTTGGATATTGTGAGGCCCATGCGGTTCCCGCTGTCGGTGCTGAATGACTGGATACTTCGACTCATCGTTCACTCACCGTATGGCCGGAGCACGATCAGACGCTTTGCTCGTTGGTATGAGTTGCGAGGAATCAAAGCCGATGTCTGAAATTCCCCTTACCTCGCTGATGTCGCAGCCGGTCTGTTGCTCGGCTGGCTCAGCCATGCCATCTTCTTCCACTGGAAGACGATTGTGGTACGAATGTCCTGACGGAGCCGTCAGGCGCTCGACATCCCACGCGTGGAGTTCTGGTAGCGATGCCAACGGCGCCCGAGGATATAAATGGTGCACGAGATGAAACCCGATATTTCGAGGGAACAGGAACAATTTCCCCCACGCCCTCCAATCATGCGTTCGCGTGGTCGCAATGACTGTCCCCGGAAGCCGATCCCAGCATCTCACGTGGTCATGCTCTACAATCACGCGGTTCACGTTCAGCATGCCTGCCACGACAAGAGGTAATCCGTAGAAGAGGGCGAGTTCCGTTGGGTAATACAGTCCGATGCACCCGACGACAAGAAAAAAACAGAGTTGGAACGGCTCCTCTTTGAGACACGCAAGCACTTCTCTACTGCTTGTCAGATCCGCGCCTGATCTATCTTGCAGAAACAGCCGGCCGTAACTCGTCCGCAACTTGGGTCGAAGCAACGCCACGCAGCCGACGATACTCCGCAGTATCCAGGCAGGAACTAAAAAGGCGCCCCGCATCGTCATCAGGAACCGCTTGGCCCGATCGCTGGATACTCCAGCTTTGAAGTACGGGTCTGTCGGCATACCGCTGTCTCGATGGTGTCGTAAATGATGATATCGCATCGCCTTGAGCGTAGTTGCGATTGGATACGCGGCCACGCACTCCAGCAAGCGAAGGGCAGGCGTTTTTCGTTGATCCTTCATATGACAGGCATCGTGCAACACGACGCCGAGAGCATGGAGCCTGCCTGCGACGAGGAGTACCCCGAACGGGTACAACCACCAAGGACCGAAATACATGGCGGTCGTGACGCTCACAATCACGATCCAATCGCTCGCGGCGTACCACAACAAATTTCCGACCTGCGCAGGCTTCAACAGCGCTTCTGGAACACCAAGTGGTAACCTTTCGAATGTGCGCTGGCTGTTGCCGTGCATCATGACAAGACACGGTTACGTGGTAAATGATTCGATGAGATCCAGGTTGGGACTGAAGGGGGCCTGCTCCGACGTGTGGCCGTCAAGGGCTTTCATTCCAACCAGGAAGTAGCGCCTGGCGAGCGAGCGCATATTCGCCTCATCGAGCCTTGTGATGCAGACCAATTCGTCCCCATTTCTATACTGCGGGTTGGCTCTCAAGAAGAACGCCACATGCGGGTTCTGAACTCGACGATCTGGCACGTCGGCAAGCTCCGCCCGCAAATGCCCTCGTGATTCAGGAAAGGACACGACTCCGAGCAGCTCGTTAAACCAGCTGCCAAATTTAAACCGACCAAAATCACGAATGATCTCCTTTTCAAACGACGGCACCTCGCAGTCATGGGATGGATAAAAGCGGTAGCTGAATAAGGGGAGATAGAGGTAGGTCCGGTAACCTTTTGAGATCAGGAGCCAGTACAGCGGCACCTCGCGTCTCAACGCCTTGATTTGACCAGCAAGATGACACCAGGCTTTCACCAAGGCCTGTCCGCCCCAGTACCGAGGATCAATGATCGTATCTCCAGAATAGACCAGCCGGATTTTCTGACTACACACCACTTGTTCAAAAATCGCAACGGTGGAGAAGCCACACACCGCTTGCTGAATTGGATCACGGAGAAGCACGACGAAATCTTTCTCGTAAAAGTCGTTGCTGAACTGCTCGAACGACACGCTCTCGTAGTGTCTGCTAAAGATTGAGTAGAGCTCCGCCATGAGCGCGGCAGAGACAGACTGAATTGTCTGATGACTCGAAATTAATGTTTGAGGCACGGCGATCAGACGAACATATGGTGAGCGGTGCGATGGGTCAGCATTATGCCTCAGCTTGATGAAGATGTCGAATGACCCGGCCCACGACAGGTGGGCGTGCCGCGGCACGCCCAGGTAGTACTGGGTGCCTGCATGCTCACAGCCATTTTCTTTACAGTTCGTGCCCTTGGGGATATAGTTCAAAGAGATTCGCGCGCGTCCGAGCACGAATGAACGAGAGGAGCTCCCATGGTCTGGATTCCAGTGGTCGTGCTGGCCGCGTTGGTGCTCCTAGTCATCGTAGTCATCGTCATCTACAACACCCTCATTCGACTCAAGGTCCAGTCGGAAAACGCCTGGGCTGACATCGACGTCCAACTCAAGCGCCGTCATGATCTCGTCCCCAACCTGATCGAAACGGTGAAGGGCTATGCCGGCCACGAGAAACAGACGTTCGAAGCCGTGATCACCGCCCGCAATCGCGCGATGACGGCCACGACCCTTCCCGCCAAGGCTGAAGCCGAAGGCCTGCTCGCCCAATCGCTCAAATCGTTGTTCGCCCTGGCCGAAGCCTACCCGCAGCTGCGGGCGGTCGAAAGCTTTACCCAGCTCCAGGGATCGCTCAACCAGATCGAAGAGGCCGTTCAAAATGCGCGCCGCTACTACAACGCGGTGGTCCGTGACCTGAATACCAAGATCCAAGAGGTCCCATCCAACTTTGTTGCGAACTCCTTCAACTTCCGGCCGCGCGAATTCTTCGAGATCACCGAAGCGGCGGAGCGGGCTGTGCCGAAGGTGAGTTTCGAACCGGTGGCCCGTTGATGTCACCCGATGGGCCGG
>JACAFD010000135.1 GCA_013388555.1 Nitrospirota bacterium
ATCGCGCTCAAGTGCATGGATGGGCGTCTCAATCTATCCGTAGCCACTAACACCCCGCCAGGTATCATTGAGCCGATCCGCAATCTCGGCGGACGCTTCGACCTAGGTTGGCCACACTTTGGCGAGGTCATCACCGAACAGGTCCAGAGCATGGCAGACATGGCCGCCCCACGCTGGTATTCATCAATTACCGCTATTCCAAGGGCGATGAAAAACGCGGCTGTGCCGGCTGGGGTTACAACACCGATGCCGCCCGTGACCCTGCACACGCGGGCTCTGGAGCTGATTATATGAGAGTTTTACAAGAATCTGGTCATGCTGGATGCCGCGACATTGCCACCAGGAGTGCGTCCGGTTCCTCAAGAAGATTGACGCTGAGATACCGCCCATCTTGCTCTGCATTTGATCGTGGATAACTATGGGACGCACAAGCACCCGCGCGTCAAGTCTTGGTTGCGACGCCATCCGCGCTTCCATCTCCACTTCATCCCTACGTCAAGTTCTTGGCTGAACATAGTGGGGCGTTGGTTTCGGGACCTGACCGACAAGCGCGTCCGGCGAGGAAGTTTTGTAAGCGTGCGCAAGCTCGTCGTCGCAATCCGTCAGCACGTGACCACCCACAACCAAAACCCTCGTGTCTTCGCGTGGACTGCGTCCGCGGGAACCATCTTGGCCAAAGTCGCCAAATGTAAAAAAGCGTTGGATACACAACACGAGCTGTGAGCGAGCCCGCTCGTCCGGCATCAGCCCCATCATTAGGAGTTGGAGTCTTTCTTTCCGAAATACTCCTGACGGCTGACGGCGACGTCGGCGACGAACATGACACCGGAGTGCCGGTCGAACAACGGTCGGAGTCCGGCGAGGATCGGCTCCACTTTTTCTTTCGGGACGACCGTCATGATCATTTCGAGACTTTCCTGCTCGCTGAACATGAAGTGCGCTTCATGCATACCGCCATGCCCTTTCCCCGACACGTTGCCGATGATCGTGTAGCCGGTCGCCTTGACCTGGTCCAGCAACTCCGTTACGAACGCCCTGTGTTCTCCCGCCACGATCACGCGGATTTCTTTCATCGGATGCAACGTCAACGGACCCACAGTTGAACTCCTTTCTTGCTGAGTTGTCCCATCATGGCTCCGCGATCAGGAGCCGGTTACAGCATCGATTCTAACCCATTCACCCGTCGGTCGATAACGATACAGTATACCTTCTTCCGGTTCCAGCGCGACGAGGTGCACCCACTCGTTGTGATAGAAGTGCTTGAGCACATCATGATGCCGCGCGATCAGCTTGTCGATTCGTTCCCGCGGCGCCGCGACGATGGTCAGTAACCGCATCGGTTCATGATACGGTACGTCTCCGTTCATCACGGTCTGCCTGGCCAATCCAAGCCTGAGGTCGCTCCAAGGACCAGACATGATGCCGAGTCGCCCCACCACGTTGTGGTAGATCTTGCTGCCGCTGCCGTACACATCGTTGTCGACAGCGGAGAAATAGTGCTCCATATTGATCCATTGTGCCACCACTTGAGGGCCGGTCAATATGACTTCAAGTAGCCGGTTGCTCGGGTCTTCACGGTAGTCGTATGAGTGCAGGAAGACACGCCCTTCCAAGTCCAGTCCTTTCGTCAGTTCCCGTCGCGCTATCAGGAACGACGTATTGTTCGAGAGGCCCCACTCCGGTCTGACTTGACTCCAGTCGGTGCTCCGCTTGCGGACATGCGTTACGGCATCCGTTTCCGTCACACCTTGTTGGATGTCGGGAAATCGCATACACCGCTCTTGGCTGGTGAACGCGGAGGCTTCTTTGAGGTCTTCTTGGAGTCGAGCAATGTCTGCTCGATGGGTAGGGGGAGCGTCTTCGAGGTCAAACAGCCGTACGACATCGGTCGTCGTATCCATTTGACCGGCGAGGAAGTGCGTATCAGAGGGAATGTCGATCCCAACCTTGGCCAGCTGTTCTCTCACTTTCTGGCTGTTGGCCATCATGGCGAGCACGCGGGCGTTCGGATTGCCTTCATTGCCTCCGCAAGCCCCGCAGTCCAGCGCGGATTCGAACGGGTTATTGTCAGAAGTGCTCCCGTGAGCGCAGAAGAGGACGAGCCGGGCGAAGTTCTTGGTCAGTCCCATCATACGGAGCGCGGTATCGACGGTCAGGACCTGCTCTTCCAAGGTGAACCCGGTCCTGGTGAGCCGTTCCTTGTGTCGTGATGCGGATCGCGCCGTCAGATCGTATTGCCGCCGCAGGGTCTCGACAAGCGCGTTGAGCGTCTCCGGCGTGAGTCCGGCCCGCTCGATTTCTCCGGCAGCGATCTGCGTCTCCTGGCCTGTTTCCACTGTCAGAGCGCGTTGGCGTAAGCCTTCGACGAGCGCGGATGTGATACGCGAGCTGCGGAGCCCGAGCTGTTCGTGCAAGGCCCTCCTGATCACGGCGTGTTGTTCCGTTTCCAGCATCTCGGCGGTTTCCCGCAGCGCCAGCTTATCTATCGTCAGCGTGGTAGCCAAAGACGGAACGAACAGGCGTCGCAGCCAGGCGGTCAAGCGCTGATAGAGCACGGGGACTAATGTCTTGCCGAAAATCGGCAGGCCGTAAAACCAGCCCAGCGATTCCACCATGACGTAGGGGGTCACGACATTTTCTTTCAGATCGTGCAAGAGCGTATGCCCCGCATGCACCCACTTGGCCCGTGCCGCGTGCAGCGATACCGTTTGATCGCCGTAGCTGCGCGGAATCTCCCACACCTCGTTCTTCGCCCGCATGATCACCGGGAACTGTTCCGTATCATGTGCCTTCCCCAAGGCTCGATAGCGGATGAATGCGGCAAAGAAGCCTGCGAAGCCATAGGTTTCATGGTGGCCGACCGATTCGAGATGGCGGCGGAACGGTTCAGAGCGCACGTCGATGCAGTAGACCGACTGTGAGTACGGGCGTGCCGTCTCAGAGGGAGCGGCGTTCTCGGTGCGCGCGCGCAACTGTCCTAACAGCTGTTCCTGGTAGCCAGCTTCCAGGGCCTTGAGCCACACCGGTCCATGGTCCAATTCGGGGAAGGCCTCCATCCAGTCGACGACTTGTTTGAGGTCTGCCGGGGCGGTTTCAATGAGCACGGGCGCCTCAATGTTCAATGAACGGGCTAGGGCGAGAAGCCGGCGCGCGGCTCCTCGCCGAACAGCCGCTTGCAGCCGTGGAATGACTTCGGCACGGTATCGTGTGAGGATATTGTTCCAGCTTTGCCCCTTTCGATGCGAGAGTCGGTCGACTTCCTCGGCATAAAGCGCCGGCAACCTTCCGGCCGCCCGCTGCCGTCGAAGATAATATTCGTCTGGATACTCGCGCATATAGGCCACCACGGCCTCGTATCGTCCGTCGATGTCGAGATAGTCCTTGCAAGCCTGTTGGACCAGTTCCCGCGCGTACCACACGCGGATAGCGAGAAACTTCACGAGACCGGCCGGATAGGCCTGTTGCCAGGGGTAATCCCGCTCCTCCGCCCGCCACTTAATGAAGCCGGCCCAGCCCGGCAGCGCGGTCAATTGCAGCGACAGATAGTCCTGTCGTAGCTCGGCCGGAATCCCGAGCGCATCCATACTTTCCAGCAGGGCATCTTCGGGATGGTCGGGTAGCTGGGAGATTTTCTTGCCGCTGTCCACAATTCCGCAGGAAGACCATTCGTGCACGGCGAGAGCCTTCCACGCGCCGTATAACCCCTTCTCTCGTCCCGGCATGGTCCAGGTGGCATGGGCTTCGTCGAGGTATGCCTCGCACCATTTGATCATCTGATCGTTGATCTGCTGCACGATCTCCGTGCCGAGCGTGTCATCGCACCAGTGGGAGAGCGTGAGCCAGCGGCACAGCGCCGCCTCGTCGCCCTCTGCAATCGCGCGGACGCGTTCCTGTACGTCCGGAAACGTCATGACAGAATTGAGCCGGGTCGCGAGATGGTCGATCAAGCCCTGTGAGGAGTCGTGCAGCTGACTGTCCAGGGGTTCGATGACCGGTGTGCAGAGTCCTTCGGTCAGACACGTGCGCAGGACCTCGCCGTGCGTAATGGGCCGTGATCCGCAGACGACCCTCTTATTCTGGACCAGAGAACTCAAGGCCCCGTCGAGGTGCCGAGGCTGAATCCGCCCGGATTTGAGGTAGGCGCGATACATGTGGCTCGGCAGATATCCGTTGCCGCCCATGAACTGATTGCCACGGCGGACCGCTTCCTCGAACGGAAGGTATTCGAGGCTATGAAGGGGGTTGTGGTGGACGAAGGTCCGCATCGGCCAGTATTGAGCAATGACCTCGCCCGCCAGGCGGATCACGCCCCGGAGCTCCATGCGCCTGGTTTCAATGTTCATCGAACTATCTAGCGATTCCATGAAACAGCTTCCTTGACGGCTTCAGCGTTCGAGGGTGGTTGGGTGATCCCAAAGAGGCTAGACGGTGCGATGCCTAGTGCAATGACGATCAGGAGGATAACCAGAAGAGATGCAAGTTCCGATCGGCGCAGATCTTCATAGCGGAGATCCGACCGTTCCCGGCCGAACAGCAACCGCTGCACCATATCGAGAATGTACCAGGATGCAGCCAGCCAGGCGATCATCATGACCAGGAGGGCGACAAAGGATGTGAGAGCGGTGGTGAGCAGCATACCGATGAAGCCGGTGAAGACTCCGAACGGGGGCAACCCCATGGCCGCCAGTGCCAGGAGTGAGAACAAGACAGTGAATTGCGGCATCTTCTTGACAAGCCCGATGATGGCCTGTGGATCCACATCGTCTCCGTAGCGCGTGCGGACGACCTGCCAAGACATTAACAGACCGCTCGTCACGACCGCCAAAGCCGCCAGAAAGACCAGAGCCTGAGGGGTGATGGTTCGTGAAACGGCTGCAAACCACCAGAAGATTGAGAAGAACGAGAGGCTGCCATAGCCCAGGAGCAATCGCACGCGCGATTGTGCCAATGCCTTGATCGAACCGTAGAGGGCGCCGATCAGCGCCACAATCGTGATCGTTGAAGTCGCGACATCCGGCACCGTCGGGATGACTGTGATCAGGCTGTGGAGTCCTATCGCGGGGAGCAGCAGTACGATGAACGCCGGTAAACTACCAGGCAATCGCGTCAGCGCGCTCACATAACCCTGATGAAGCGGCAAGAGGGGCAGCAAGACGGCGCAGACCAGCAAGGAGGCCATTGCGGAGACAGGCGGGCTTGCGATTGTCGCAAGCCCAGAAGAGAGGGATCCAAGACCGTAGACACAGATCCCCCACCAGGATCTAGGCCACAAAGGATTATGATACCAGTACAGGAAAAAGGTGATCAGACCGAGGAGTACCATGACAGCGATCTGGCCCACGATCTGTTGGCTGGTGAGAATGCCCAGACCGAGTCCCAGAAACAGCAAGGTCAAGACCCAGGAAAGTCGATGCTGTTGGTGAGCCGGCGCTCCGAGAAGAGAGGCACCGGCCGTGAGCGGGAGGAGATAGAGGAGCAGTGGCCCCACAGTCGCTCCCGTCAGTCGTCCGGACATGCCGATGACAGACAGCAGGCTCAGGACGGTCACAACAACCGACCAAATTTTCAATTTTTCAGGCTGAGACCAGACAAGGAATCCCAGCATCGCTCCGATAATGGGAACCGCGGGTAGCAGCAAGGAGATGATCACGGCGTCCGTCATTCCGGCCACCTCGCCACACATTTGTCGACTCGATGGGCGACACGCATGACCGATTGACCGAGTGCTTGATACACCTCATCCGCATAGAGCCGGTTCATGAACAGCACATACAAACGGAGACGGAGGCCTTCCACCAAGCTCGGCACCCACATCGTCCGGCCGTGGGCCTGGGCATAGATATAGAACCACCCGAGAATGATCACCAGGGCTGTTCCACCGATGAGACCGTCAAAGAGCCGAGCGGGGAGCGCCGCCGCTTGGAAGTACGACGCCACCTCCCCCGGATTCGGATAGAGGAAGGCGGTGAACGACTCGACGGCGAACAGATAGACAAACACGACGAAGAGCAGGGTGAACAGCATCGCCACGGAGACCTTCCATGAGGCGACGGCCCTCAAGCGTGTCAGTGTCAGGATGGCCTGGGAGGAGGTGACCCAGATAAAAAACAGGAAGATCACGGTTCCTTGCGACTCCAGCAGCGGAATATGCAGCGCGCCGTGGGTCACGAGGAGGATGAGGAGCGGAATCAGCAGCGTGGTCGTAAAGCCCGTGAACCAGGTCAGCCGTGAGAACTCCTGTTCGTCTGCATGGGGGTCCGCATGGGGGAGGGCCGGTTCCTGGCGGGCCTTGTGGATCACGTTGCCGCAATTCAAGAACACTGTCCCTTTGAACAGTCCGTGGGCGATGAGATGGAAGACGGCCAGCGAGAAGGCACCCAAGCCGCACTCCATGATCATGTACCCCATTTGTCCGATCGTCGAGAAGCCGAGGGTCTTCTTAATGTCGTTCTGCACCAGCATTGTGGTGGCGCCGAGGACTGCCGTGAGTGTCCCGACCACGAAAGCGATGTGCAGGGTCGTTGAACTTAGGCCGAAGAGCGGGGCCAGGCGATTGATGAGAAATCCGCCGGCATTGATGATCCCCGCGTGCAGCAGGGCATGCACAGGTGTCGGGGCGAACAGCGATCCCGGCAGCCAAAGATGCAAAGGAAATTGTGCCGATTTCCCCATGGCTCCGATGAACATGAGAGACGTGACGGCAGTAGTGGCACTGATTTCCAACCCAGGCCAGAGCGAGAGGGTGAGGGGATTCCCGGCGGCTCGAGCGAAGAGATCTTGGAACTCGAGGGTACCGTAGAGTTGGTAGGCGAGAACAATCCCGGCAAGAAATGCGGCATCGGCAACTCGGAGAAGTGTAAAGGTTTTGAACGCTCCCCTGAGAGTCGCCGCATGTGCATGGTTGTGCGCCAGGAGATAGAGCAGATAACTCAGGACTTGCCAGAACAGAAATAACATCATGAGATTCGCGCTGGAGACCATGCAGATCAAGACGAAGTCTGTAAAGCAAATCAGCGCTAGATACCGCCGAAAGTGGCGATCCTGGTACATATAGCCTGTCGAGTAGCAGTAGATCACCGTGCTCACGCCGGTGATCAATGTCATCATGACCGCGCTCAGTCGGTCGATATAGAGCCCCATGGGAAAGGCCAGGGAGACAATTGAGGTGGGATCGTAGAAGCGGAAGGTGATCGGCCCCTCTGTTGCCACCAGCCACAGGATCACGATGGCACCGACGAATGCGGCGCCGACGGGATAGGCCGCGAGCTTCGTGCGTGTGTATAGCGTGCGGTCGGGGCCGATCACGACGAGGCACGAAGCTACCAGCAGCAGGAGCGGAACGGCAAGCGCGAGCGACACAAATACCTCATAACCCTAGCTGGCGGATCGTCGTTTTGCCCCGTCTGGGAATTATCGTGACTGCAGAGCATTCCCACGTCACCGGCGCACTCATCATTAATACGCTGCTTAGACTCGCGTCAAGGACTGGCTGGAGTGGAGTCCCACAACAGACAGATCTTGGCTAGAACGCCATCCTCCGAACCCTTCACCGCGCGCGCTTGTCGAGGCTGTGGACGGCGTACGTGACGCTCTGACCGAGTCGCTCATAGGCTTGGTCCACATAGAGCCGGTTTATGAACAACACATAGAGGCGGAGACGGATCCCGTCCACCAATTTCGGCACCCACATCGTTTGGCCGTGGGTTTGGGCATAGATATAGAGCCACCCGAGAATGATCACCAGGGCCGTGCCCCCGATGAGACCATCGAAGAGCCACGTGGGGAGCGCTGCCGCGTGGAAGTAGGCCGCCACCTCTTCCGGGTTCGGATAGAGGAAGGCCGTAAAGGACTCGACGGCGAACAGATAGACAAACACGACGAAGAGCAGGGTGAACAGCATCGCCACGGAGACCTTCCATGACGCGACGGCGCGCAGGCGAATGAGTGTCAAGATGGCTTGCGAGGAGGTCACCCAGATGAAGAAGAGGAAGATCACGGTCCCTTGAGAGTCCAGCAAGGGGATGTGCAACACGCCGTGCGTGACGAGCAGAATCACGAGAGGAATCAGCAGCGTGGTCACAAAGCCGGTGGACCAGGTGAGACGAGAGAAGCTCTCTTTTTCCTCCTGATGATCTATATGGGGGAAGTGCGGTTCCATGCGCGCTTTGTGGATCACATTCCCGGAATTCAGGAACATCGTGGCCTTGAACAGTCCGTGGGCGATGAGATGGAAGACGGCCAGCGAGAAGGCGCCCAACCCGCACTCCATGATCATGTACCCCATCTGCCCGATCGTCGAGAAACCGAGGGTGTTTTTGATGTCGTTCTGGACCAGCATCATCGTCGCGCCGAGGACCGCCGTGAGTGCCCCCACCACAAGCGCCACATGCAGCGTGGTTGGGCTCAAACCGAAGAGCGGGGCCAGGCGATTGATGAGAAATCCGCCAGCGTTGATGATCCCCGCATGCAGCAACGCTGTCGCAGGGGTTGGCGCATAGAGATAGCCGGGGAGCCAGATAAACAGGGGGAACTGGGCCGACTTACTCATGGCTCCAATGAACAGGAGCAGTGTGATCACCGTCGTTCCGCTGATCTCGGTCCCTGGCCAAGGCGAGAGCATGACCGGCGATTCGGCAGCTTTGGCGAACAACGGTTGGAATTCCAACGTCCCGTACAGCTGATAGGCGAGCACGATGCCTGATAGGAAGGCCACATCGCCGACCCGCAAGACAGTAAAGGTTCTCACTGCCCCCTTGCGCGTCCCCTCATGGGAATGATTGTGCGCGAGCACATAGAGTAAACAGCTGATGACTTGCCAGGCCAGGAACAGCATCATCAGGTTGACGCTGGAGACCATGCAGAGCAGCACGGTGGTCGTAAAGCCGATCAGCGACAGAAACCGGCGGTCATGAGGGTCCTGATACATATGGCCGATGGAATAGGTGAAGATGACGGTACCGACACCGGAGATCAGCACCATCATGACTGCGCTCAAGCGGTCGATATAGAATCCCAGGGGAAAGGCCAGGGTCGCGAGAGAAGCGGGGTCGTAGAAACGAATGAAGATCGGCCCCTCCGTCGCCACAAGCCACAGGATCACAACGGCGCCGAGAAAGGTGGCGCCAAAGGGAAAGGCCGCGATCTTGGCTCGTAGATTACGCGAGCCCTCGGTACCCACCAGTACAACGAGCGCAGCAAGGAGTGGAAGGAATGTAATTAGGACAATAGGAGACAACGGCACCTCATCACATTCGCGTGTCGGTTGCTAGAAAACACAAAAGCCAACCGAGATCCTCGATCGCTCGTCGAGGTAACTCCAGTTGGCTTGTACTACAACCAGCCATTCGTTCGAATCGCCGGCTGCCCTACGGCCTGTCTATCGAGATTGACGCTCCGCCTGTCTGAGAACAACCACGGAACCGGAGGCGCACTGTACGATGAACCCCACCCATTCAATAGTACGGTTCCTTGACTGGCGTCAAGCTCCGGGGAAAAATTAGCTCTCTTGCCCATCATGCAATGGTCCGAAAGCCCTACGCTGCCGGATTGGCCTGACAAAGCACTGATAGCCCTTGTTCAGGCAAGCTCGCGCCCCCTATAATCGTGCACCGGGCCGAGCTACAGGCAGGGAGATCCTGGTTTCAATCAGGAATAGGACACCACGTGGAAAACGCGATTCGCAATGCCATCATCAAGTTCGAGCAAGAATTCATGGGCCGTGGCCCCGAAGAGGTCAAAGCGTTTATCATTCGGGACCTCGTCGTCGTTCGGCTCAAGGGAGTGCTCACGCCGGCCGAACGCCAGTTGGCCAAAACGCCCGATGGCGTCGACATGGTCAAACGGTTGAGGCAAACGCTCATCGCGCAGGGGCGTGATAAGCTCTGCGAGCAAGTGAGCGACATCACCGGGGCCAACATATTGACTCTCTTTACCGACATCGATGTGCAAATCGGCGAAAAGGTTTTCGTCTTTACAATGGATCGGGAAATCCTGCCGTCCGTCCGGTAATCCCTCTGTCTTGCAAACGAAGGGTTCCCCTGGCATGCTCACCACATGCCCCATCGTCCTCTTGAGGAACTGACCTTCGACAATACCTACGCACGGCTGGCCGAGGCGTTCTATGCGAAGCTGCACCCGACTCCGTTTTCCGAACCTCCCCATCTCATCAGCTTCAACCCCGCAGCAGCAGAACTGATCGATCTCGATCCCGATGAAGCGAAGCGGCCTGAGTTTTCCGCGGTGTTCGGCGGGAGCATGCTCATCTCAGGAATGGAGCCATTGGCGATGCTCTACTCCGGCCATCAGTTCGGGGTCTATGTGCCGCAGCTGGGCGACGGCCGCGCGATTCTTCTGGGCGAAGCACGGAACGAACAAGGGGGAAAATGGGATCTGCACCTGAAAGGGGCGGGACTTACGCCGTTCTCGCGCGAGGGGGATGGCCGTGCCGTTCTGCGTTCGACCATCCGAGAGTATCTCTGTAGCGAAGCGATGTATGGTCTGGGTATTCCGACAACTCGAGCGCTCTGCATCGTGGGCAGCAACCACAAGGTCTACCGCGAACAGGTGGAGACCGGCGCGATGCTGGTGCGGATGGCGCCGTCCCATGTGAGGTTCGGCTCGTTCGAGATCCTCTACTATCGGAAGCAGCACGAGCTGCTCAAAGTGCTGGCCGACTATGTCATCGCGATCCACTTTCCCCACCTGGCGGAAGGCACAGATAAGTACGCGAGATTCTTCTCTGAGGTCGTCGAACGCACGGCCAAACTGATCGCGCAGTGGCAGGCGGTCGGTTGGGCGCACGGAGTCATGAACACTGACAATATGTCGATCCATGGCATCACCCTCGACTACGGACCGTTCGGATTCATCGACGACTACGACCCGGGATTCATCTGTAACCACTCCGATCACAATGGCCGCTACGCCTTCAATCAACAGCCGTACATCGGTCTCTGGAATCTCAGCTGCCTCGCGCAGGCGCTGCTCCCGTTGGCTCCAAAGGAAGACTTGAAGGCCGCGCTCGACCGCTATACCCCCCTCTGCGAAGGACGGTACATGGAGTTGATGAGGGCCAAGATCGGACTCATCGAGACGAAGGAGGAGGATGCATCGTTGATCCAGGACCTCTTGGCGCTCATGCAGCTGCATCATGTCGATTACACGAATTTCTTTCGAGCATTGGGGCTGTTTCAGACGGGAGCCGAATCGCTGAATAACCCGCTTCGCGACTTTTTCCTAGATCGTGAATCGTTCGACAGGTGGGCTCGCCGCTACGAGAGCCGGCTGCGCGAAGAGGGAAGTCGAGACGAGGATCGTCTGGCACGTATGAACCGAGTCAACCCCAAATATGTCCTGCGCAACTACCTGGCGCAGACCGCCATCGAGAAGGCTCAGCAGAAAGACTTCTCCGAGATCGATCGGTTACTCACGCTGCTGCAAAATCCCTACAGCGACCAGCCGGGCAAGGACGCCTATGCCGCTTCGCCTCCCAACTGGGGCAAGCATTTATCAGTCAGTTGCTCATCCTGACCCTTCCCGACGACCCGGCACTCTTTATGCTCCCTAGAGAAGCCGTGTTCCATCTGGGAGGTCGCTCGACTCACTGTCTCGGTGGGTTCATGAGGCGGCCTCCCGTTTCAACGAGCAAGCCCATGTTCAAAGTCGCCCCGTAGCAATACACAGGCATTCTTCTCCTATCGGTCCGCCGAACCTACCGGCATTGCCAGCCTGTTCCCGTAAAACACCTTGCAGTCCCCCTTACTGTCTGTTGTAGAGTGGCCGAGGGCAGCCTGGTCGATCCTCAAATGCGCGCGTCGAACGAGCACCGTTTCATCGTGCGCGTTCCGCGAGCAGGAGGACGACCAGGCTGCCCTCTCAGGAGATAGACGAACAAGCTCGGCGGGACCTTTCAATGGCCAAAGGACGTAGCGACTCGAAACTCGCGGTGGCGGGCGCACTCACGCTCGTGCTGGCCATCGCCGGTGTATTGCTGGTCAAAGAACCGTTGCGCAGCTCTCGGCCGGTCGGGACCGGTCTGGAGATGAAGCATACGACCGGCGAACAGATGGTCCGCGCACGGCTGTGGGAAGATCCGGTGGCGGCCGTGCAGCGAGGTATCAGAGAGATAAGATCAGCCGGCAAGACAGCCGGGTCTGAACCCACGCTCACGCAACGGCTTGGGCCGCTCAGACAGGCGCTTGCCGAGCGGACCAGGAACGGACAGCGTGTCACCGTTCTCCTGGTGACGACGAGCGGAGGTCCCTACGTCGAAAACACTGAGTCGCGCATCCGCGATCGCTACGCGATCGGCACCGCACTCGGCGTCGCCTGCTATGTTCCGGAAGAAGAAGGCCATCTTTCCTTCGTGGAATGGGAACCGCAAGGAGCCATTGAAGCGCTGCCCTACGAATGGTATCGCCTCAGGAGGACGCGTCTCTGCGGAGAAGTAGGATCGCATGCCGCCAACGTCCTTGTCGTCTGGCTACCGGACGAATCCCTCAGTCGGGGGTTTTTGACGACCCTGACATCGCTGTCCCAGGCCCTGGTGTGCCAGGAATCCCAACAGAAGAGCGAATGTCTCCTGACCGACGACAAACGCAGGCTGGTCCGATTGAATCCCGCCGTTCAGCAGGCGGTCACGTTCAAGATCATGGGCCCTCGCAGTTCATCGACGTTTCGCGCGCTGTTACAGGAAGCGGGCGACTTGTATCCCGATTCGCACGAAGGGATCGGAGTCTGGCCGAATACCGGCGGCGCGATCGAGCTGTACTCGCCATGGACGAGCGCGATGAAGGGACTGCTCGCCTATGGACTCAAGAAAGAAGGCGGCAAAGGAGAAGCCTGCACGACCTATGAGGCGTGTGAACAGGAGTTTTACCGCCGGCTGGCCAATGCGAACATCCGGCTCGTTTACGATGTCGGATCGGACGATCGGCTGTTCGGCGCGTTGGTCGAGGAATTGGAACGACGTCAAGTAAGGCTGGGCTGGGATGCCGTCATCCTCATCGGCGAATGGGATTCGTTTTACGGGAGGGTTTTGCCCATCGAGTTCCGCGCCGCGGCTTGCGCGAAGGTGGCGACCTTCTCGGAAGCCGAGCTGAAACAGATTCTCGTCCCGACCACCATCAAATCCTGGTGTCCGACCGTCGCGCGCGCCATCGATCTCCAGATTCAACGCCCCGCCGACTACGAATCGCTCACACTCAACGTGTTTCGTTACAGCTACCTGAGCGGTCTCGATGGAGAAGTGCCGGGTGACGACAGCGTGATAGCCGGCCGGGGAGAAAAGGCGAAGACAGGGGATCAGCTCAAGGACGCCCAACGAGAGCGTCCTGAAGGAACCGGTCAGCTCGACTATGTGCGGGCTCTGGTGGCGCGCATTCACGACGAGGGAGAAGGCGCAAGGGCGATCGGAATTCTGGGCACTGATCCGTACGATTCGCTGCTCATCATCAAGGCGCTCCGCCCTTCATTTCCACACGCGATTTTCTTCACCGTCGATCTCGATGCGCGCCACCTCCACCAGAGCGAATACAAATCGACGCGCAATATGGTGACCGCCTCTCCCTTTGGCCTGCAACTGGACGGAATGCTTCAACGCGACGTTCCGCCTTTTCGCAGCAGCTATCAAACATCGGCCTACTTGGCCGCGCTCCAAGCGGTCCAATTCGTCGTCTGTCGACCGGACGGCCACGAACCATCGACGACCCCCTGCAGGTCCGGCTACCATGTCGCGTTGACGCCGGAAGATCGTATCTATGACGCGGGACTTCATCCCAGGATCTTCGAGGTGGGGCGCGAGGGCGCGGTGGATTTGAGTCCGGTGGACAAGGAGGGGGTGCGAACGGTCCATCCGCTGAGGCAGGATCTCGACTATACGGATGACCAGGGGCCCTTAAAGCAGGGGGTTGGGTTCGACAACACCGCTGTCGCGGCGGCGCTGGCCGTCGCGCTGCTGCTGACGAGCATCATAGCCTGGACGAATCAGCGGCTGTGGTTGTGGGTGTTGCGGAACCCTCGTCTGCTGGCGGTCATGGCCCTCATCGTTGTGGCTTCGTTTGCGGCATTCGTCGTGTTCGGCGGCGCGTCGGCCTTGCTGGCCAATCATGACGAAGGAGAGCCCTTCTCCTGGACCGCCGGGGTCAGTGTCTGGCCGGGCGAACTCCTTCGCCTCTTCGTTGTCGTCCTCTGCCTTGTCATGCTGGGGAAGGGCCTGCGCGATCTGATCAAGAACAGCGACTTCATCAGCGAGGACTTTTTGTTCGAAGATGATTCGGGCCGCCGCCGGTTGTCGCCCAGGACGTTCTGGACCAACTTGCAGCGGGTCTACCATCCGGCCGCGACCAGGGCCGCGACAACCGTGGACCAAGCCTGGTCTTGGTATCGCGAGGCCGGCAAGCCGTCGCAACGAGTGGTGCGGACGGTCCTCCTGTTCCTGCTGTATCTCGGAATCATGTGGCCGCTGGAATATTGGGTGCTCGACGATGAAATAATCCAGCCCTGCCGAGGGCGGTTGAGTTGCGCGGTCGATTGGGTGATGACTCTGAGCAGCGTGGGTTTGGTCGTGCTGCTCAATCTGGCTGTGTTCGACGCAGTCATGTTGTGCAGACGGTGGATCGGCTGGTTGACCGCTTCGACCGGCGGCTGGTCCGATCAGGTTCAAGAAGAATATCTTCGGGAGTATGGTCTGGGCCAGGCCCAGAAAGCCGAGTTCGGCAAATTGAAATACTTGGCCGTGATCGATCTCATCGCTCAGCGGACCGGAGTGGTGAATCGCCTGATCCGCTATCCCTTCATCGCCTTGTTGATCATGATCGTCGCGCGGAACGACTACTTCGACATCTGGAATTACCCGCTCTTATTGATCTTTTCCTGGGCGTTCAACGTCGTGCTGGCGCTGACGGGCGCATTCTTATTGTACCAATCGGCCAGCAAGGCGAAAGCCGCCATGCTGGCCGGGCTCAGCCGCCAGATGGTCCAAGCGTTGGGAACCGGGAAGGATCACGATGTGCGCGTCAAGCAGATCCAGTATGTCATCGATGAAGTGGAAGCCAACGAACAGGGTGCGTTCGTGCCGTTCTACCAACAGCCGGTGATGGAATCGTCGCTCTACGGCGTTGTGGCACTGCTCCAGTATTTATATATGAAGTAGCCGGCTGCTCATGCGTGAAGAACGACTAGGCGGGCTGAACATCCGGATGACCGGCGGCACGGATGGGAAGGGTGGAGGTCACGGTCCCCTCATTCTGCTCCTGCACGGCTTCGGTGCGCCGGGGGATGATCTCCTGTCTTTGGCAGACCACTTGAACGTGCCGGCCGGCACGAGGTTTGTGTTTCCCGAAGGCCCGCTCTCGTTGAGTTTTGGGCCGAGAGACGCGCGGGCCTGGTGGCTGATCGATATGGCCCGTATTGCGGCAGATCAAGCGGCAGGGCGGGTGCGTGATCTCTCGCAGGACATTCCCAAAGGTCTCGCGCCGGCGCGCGAGACGATATTGGCGTTCCTCAAAGAAGTCGAACGGACATTCGGCGCAGACCCGCGCAAGACCGTTCTCGGAGGATTTTCCCAAGGCGCCATGCTTTCGTGCGATGTGATGCTCCAGAGTGATCATCCCTACGCTGGGCTGGTGCAACTCTCCGGTAATCTACTAGCCCAGCAGATCTGGGGCCCACTCATACCGAAACGCAAAGGCATGCCGGTGTTTCAAAGCCACGGGATGCAGGATGAGATCTTGCCCTACGTGGGAGCGGAGCGACTTCGTGATACACTGAGCCAGTCCGGCCTCGCGGTCGAATGGCACAGGTTCCGAGGCGGGCACGAAATTCCAGAACCAGTTCTCCAACGACTCGGTGTCTTTCTCACAAAGGTGCTGACAAAACCATGAGCACGCTCGAATCGTTTTCTCTCACCGGACCTGACGGCAAGCGCATTCGTGGAGATCGTGCTGTGGGAAAAGACCGTCAGATTCTTTTCATCACGGGGTTCTTGTCCAAACGCTGGGGCAACAAGAGCAAGGCGCTGGCTCAGTGGTGCAAAGAAAAAGGCTGGGGATTTTGTTGTTACGATGTGCGTGGATTCGGGGAATCTGAAGGCACATTTACCGACTACACGCTGTCCGATTGGATCGCTGATGCGCGGCTTGTGTTGAATATGCTGCGAGATGGACCGCCGATCACCATTGTTGGAAATTCTCTCGGTGGCTGGATTGCCTGGATGATGGCCCAAGAATACTCGACAGTTGAAAAACTTATTCTCATCGCTCCAGCATTCGATGGCATGGGTGTCAGAGCTCGGGAAATTTCTGCCGACCGGCGAAAACGATGGCATGATACAGGCTGGATGCCCTGGGACGATGACCCCGTCCACAAGGATTGGCTGCTCTCGTGGAAATGGGTCGAGGAAAGCGAAGCCTATTGGTTGAGGCGGTTTGATGAAGTGCGTCGCGTTAAGACAACCATCTTGCACGGCCTTCAAGACCAGGCCATCCATCCGCGTATGAGCTGGCAATTCGTCGACGAATTGTTAGTCCGTGACTCCGAGTACCCCATCGAACTGACCTTGAAAATGGGCGACCATCGACTCAGTAGCCCCGAGCATCTGGAACTGTTTCAGCGATTGGTCCAAAGGAGGAGCTGATGCTGGTGTTGATTCACAAAGAATGCGGCGGGCCGGCGCTGGACGAATCGCCGGTCGGCGAAGTCTGCGCCATCCCCATCGACCGGTTTCCCTTTCCCTGCTTCAGTTGCCTTGAGGAAATTGACGGCGAATCTGAAGTCCGACTGTCGGAAGAAATCGGGTTCTGACTCATCCGGTCTGAGGGGATTCCGATTTCTGCCGTCATATAGTTGTGAAGTATCGAAGCCATTTGTTATCGTGAGCCCTCCCTGGCAATATGCTGAACAATCAGGTTTCGCGCAATAAGGCATTGCGACATGACGCATAGTGCTAGAGCAGCAGGGTGCTCAAAAAGGCCGTCAGCAAGGCCGCAGCGTCTAAGAAGGTTGAGGTCGAGGTTAAGGTCGAGTGAAGATTCGATTCAACTCAACCTTAGCCTCAACCTGCCCCGAAACCGCTGGCGGATTTTTTCAGCATCCTGCCCGTGACCCATCCCACTAATCAGAGGAATACATGGCGACTACGAACGACAAGCAAGTCATCTTCTCACTCGTGAATGTTGGTAAGGTCTATCCACCGAAGCGGCAGGTGCTGCGCGAGATCTATCTCGGGTTTTACTACGGTGCGAAGATCGGCGTGTTGGGCCTCAATGGATCAGGGAAAAGCTCGCTGCTCAAGATCATCGCCGGGGTCGATCAGAACTATACGGGAGAGATCACCCGCTCGAAAGGTTACAGCGTGGGTCTGCTTGAGCAGGAACCGCAACTTGACTCGAACAAGACAGTGAAAGAAATCGTCGAAGAGGGGAAGAAAGAGCTTGTGGCCATGCTGCATGAATATGACGCGGTGAGCAACAAGATGGGCGAGGCGTCACCAGATGAACTAGAGAAGCTCCTCGAAAAACAGGCCCAGCTCCAAGAGAAGATCGAAGCGGCGAACGGGTGGGAATTGGAGAATGTGCTGGAACTCGCAATGGACGCCTTGCGCTGTCCGCCGGCGGATCAGAAAATCGGGACGCTGTCAGGCGGCGAGAAGCGCCGGGTGGCTCTCTGCCGTCTCATGATCCAGGAGCCGGATATCTTGCTGCTCGACGAGCCGACGAACCATTTGGATGCCGAGTCGGTACAGTGGCTCGAACATCATCTTCAACAATACAAAGGCACGGTCATTGCCGTCACACATGACCGCTATTTTCTCGACAACGTCGCTGGCTGGATCCTCGAACTCGACCGCGGCCACGGCATTCCGTTCCAGGGGAATTACACATCCTGGTTAGAGCAGAAGCAGGTGCGGCTGGAAAAGGAAGAAAAGGCCGAATCGAAGCGCCGCAAGTCTTTGGAGCATGAGTTGGAATGGATTCGCATGTCACCGAAAGCCCGCCAGTCGAAGGGCAAGGCGCGGCTCAACCGCTATGAGGAATTGGTCAATCAGAAACAGGACCAGCAGGCCGCAGATTTGGAAATCTACATCCCTCCGGGGCCACGGCTGGGCGATGTGGTTGTCGAAGCGAAGGGGCTCAGCAAAGCTTACGGGGACAAGGTCCTCTACGAGAACGTGAACTTCAGTCTCCCTAAGGGCGGCATCGTCGGCGTGATCGGTCCGAACGGAGCCGGCAAGACGACGATGTTCCGGATGATCATCGGAAAAGAGAAGCCGGATGCAGGCACGATCAAGGTCGGTGAAACGGTCAAACTGGGCTATGTTGACCAGGATCGCAGCCTGGACCCGACCAAATCCGTCTACGACATCATCTCCGAAGGCCACGAGACGATCCAGCTCGGCAAGGCCGAAGTCAACGCGAGGGCCTACTGCGCCCGGTTCAACTTTGCGGGCACAGACCAGCAGAAGAAAGTAAAGGACCTCTCGGGCGGCGAACGCAACCGGGTGCATCTGGCCCGCATGCTGAAAGAAGGGGCGAACCTCATCATCCTCGACGAGCCGACCAACGATCTCGACATCAACACCTTGCGCGCGCTGGAAGAAGGGTTGGAAAGTTTCGCCGGCTGCGCGGTCATCAGCAGTCACGACCGCTGGTTTTTGGACCGGATCGCGACCCACATGATGGCGTTCGAAGGCGACAGCAAGGTGGTCTGGTTCGAAGGAAACTACAGCGAGTACGAAGCGGACCGGAAGAAGCGGTTGGGCAAGGAAGCAGATCAGCCGCACCGCATACGCTACCGCAAACTGACGCGTTAACAGGATGCTGAAAAAGCCCGCCAGCGGTTTCGGGGCAGGTTGAGGCTAAGGTTGAGTTGAATCGAATCGAATCGAATCTTCACTCGACCTTAACCTCGACCTCAACCTTCTTAGACGCTGCGGCCTTGCTGGACGGCCTTTTTGAGCATCCTGTGGGGAGACTCGCCTATGACTTCACAGGTTCAGCTTGTCGATGTTGTAGTGATTTCAAAACGTTTTCCACTGTCTGCAACTGACTTCCTTCCTTAATGGCACCGCTCATACTCATCACCGGTGCGGCAGGGCTCATCGGCCACTATCTTGTCAAAACGGCGCCGCGCTGGGCGCTGCAGTGGGACGTGCGGGGCATTACCAGGCAAGATGTCGATCTGACCGATGCCGCAAGCCTGACCGGCCTCGTTCGCTCGCTGAAGCCTCTGGCGATCATTCACTGTGCGGCCCTCAGCAGGACGAAAGACTGCGAGCGGGATCCTGACTCAGCCCGCCGCATTAACGTGGAGGCTACGGCTCACCTCGCGCAACTGTCACAGGACATTCCCTTCATCTTTCTGTCCAGCGGGGAAGTCTTCGACGGAAGGGCCGGTTGGTATGGCGAGGAGGATGAACCGAACCCGATCAACGTGTATGGCCGGACCAAGTTGGAAGCCGAACAGGCCGTTTTGCAGAAGTCAGGACATACAGTGGTCCGGATTGTCCTGACTGCCGGAACATCGGAGACCGGAGACAGAAGTTTTGTCGAAGAGATGAGTCGGATCGCGAAGGCAGGCAAGGATGTGACGCTCTACGCCGACGAATTTCGCTGCCCGCTTCCCGCCGGTGTGATTGCCCGAGCCATCTGGGAACTCGTCGATCACAAACAGCCGGGCCTCTATCATCTGGGCGGGAGCGAACGGCTCTCGCGCTGGGAAATCGGTGAAGCCTTGCTGCCCAGGTACCCGGAGTTGACAGGCCGCCTGATGAAAGGTTCCGCACGGAACCATGTTGGGAGCCCCAGACCCGTTGACCTCTCGCTCCGCTGCGACAAGATCCAGAGCTTCCTGTCGTTCCCCATTCCGGGGTTTTGTGAATGGCTCGTCGGGCGGACAGAGGCCGGCGCGGATTTGTGGGACTACCCAGATGGAGGTCCGTTATGCTGGTGACCGGTGGGTTCCGTGATGAACTACTGGTCCTTATTGAGTGAACTAAGGCGCGCACGCGCGAATTCCGCCTCTGGGCTGGATGGATAAAGACGGATGATATCTTCGTACAGTTGCTTTGCATGTGCGGCGTTGTTTTGCTGGTCTTCGAGCTCGGCGGTCTCGAGCAACTCCTTGGCCTTGTCGCCGGAACAGCTCAGTACCAGCATGCAGCAGAGGGCGCAGAGTATGAGCCGCGCGGTCATCATGATGTTCCTTTCCCGAGCCATCCTACCGGTTTGACACCTGGCTGTCCACCGGCCCAGATCTTGATCCGGCTGAATCGATACCGTAACGCGGGGCCATAATGTCTTCGCTTCGACAGTGCGGGCACCGGCTGGGCCTGGTGAGCCGCCGCCGATCGCGGAAGACAAAGTCACAGTCCTGACAGCGGGACGGCTCCAGAACAAACCGCCTCGATTTGTCACGCGCGATGGTCTTCACGACGTGGGTGAGATGTTCTTCAACCTGTCGCTCACGGATGCCCAACATCTGCGCCAGTTGATAAGACGACAATCTGGTGCCTGTGATCACGTCGATTATCCGTTGACGAGGCGTCCGTTCGGGAGGCAACATGAGGCGACATCGTAGGCAATTGCATGAGAAAAACCAAGTTCAATGTCGGGTGAGTTGAATGGCGCCGGCGCCTCTGGCAGGATAGAAAGATAATGTCCGCTGATCCGATTGCTCATGGGGACGAAGTCGCCGAACTTGCGCTGAAACGTGTCGTTGCCTCAGGGGCCGAGTACGGCGATATCCGTCTCCTCGACAGCACGACGCAGACGATTTACGGCGAAGATCGCCGGATCGATTCCATTCGCGACACGCAGGACAGAGGATTTGGGATTCGCGTCCTCTATCACGGCGCCTGGGGCTTTGCCGCCAGTTCGGTGCTGTCGCTGGAAGAAGCTCCGCGTGTGGCTGAGTTGGCGATCGAAATCGCGAAGGGCTCCGCGTCCCTCGCGAGTGCAAGAGTGAAGCTTGCCGATGAACCGATTCATCGAGACCGGGTCGTCACGGCGCGACGGATCGATCCGTTTTCTGTCAAGCTCGAAACCAAAACGGCGCTACTCTTGGAGACGATGGAGTATGTCCATCGTCAGCCTGGCATTGTGCGGAGCAGCGCGAGTCTCTGGGCCCGTCGAGACCGTAAGCTCTTTGTCTCGACCGAAGGATCGCATCTGGAATTCGATCTCCTGGCCACGAACGGCGATTTCGACGCGACAGCTGTGCATGACGGTCGGTTCGCCTCGCGCCGCTTCAATACCCCGCATCTTCGAATGGGTTATGAATTGATCGAGAATGCGAATTTCCTGGCCGAGGCCCCGCGCATCGCGTCTCAGGCTGTCGAGAAGGTGAAGGCGCCCACCACAGAACCAGGTCTGTATGATCTTGTCCTGGACCCGGAACATCTGTCGCTCACCATGCATGAATCTTGTGGTCACCCCAGCGAACTCGACCGCGCACTCGGGTACGAGGCCAACTATGCAGGCACCAGTTTTCTGACAACCGAGACACGCGGGACCTATCGGTACGGTTCTCCGCACGTGAGTCTCGTGGCCGACAATACGGAGCCGGAGACCCTGGCCGCGACCGGTTATGATGACGACGGTGTGGCTTGCCAGCGATGGGACATCGTGCGTGACGGGATCTTCGTCGGCTATTGCACAAACCGCGAGGTCGCGCCGAAAATCGGGGAAACTCGCTCACGCGGGTCCAATCGTGCGGACAGCTGGGGAAGCGTCCCGATTGTCCGCATCGCCAACATCGGCCTTGAGCCTGGCACCGCTACCCTGGACGATCTGCTCGCCGACGTGAAACGCGGTCTCTACATCGAAGGCCACGGGTCCTTCAGCATCGATCAGCGGCGGTATAACTTCCAGTTCGGCGGCGACGCATTCTGGCTGGTCGAGAACGGGAAGCGGACACACATGGTTCGTGATGTCATCTACCATGGAATCACACCGGAGTTTTGGAACAGCTGCGACGCGGTCGCGGATCGCTCGCACCGCCGGCGGTATGGGTTTATCACGTGCGGTAAGGGACAGCCCGGTCAGTCCGGCTGGATGACCCACGCTGCGTCACATGCGCGATTCCGCAACGTGAGCGTCATCGGGGGGCATGGCGGATCATGACTACGACCGGCCACAAGACCTGGCCGAAGCTGACGAGCCGAGAGGAGTTCCGGTTTATTGCGGAGCAGGTCCTCAAACGGTCAACCGGCGACCACACGGTTGTCACGTTGCACGATCAGCATGGCGGGACAACGAGGTTTGCCAACAATCAGATCGTCCAGAACGTCGATACGAGGCGCGGGTCTTTGAGCGTGACGGTGGCGTTCGGGCAGCGCCACGGCGACGCATGCACGACGGACTTCACGGCCGGGGCTGTGCAAGAGATTGTGGCAAGAGCCACCGAGATCGCACGTCTGTCGCCGGACGATCCGGAATACCTCCCACCGGTTGAGCGGCAATCGTATCTGACGCCTCCTGCAATGCGAGTCGAAACTGCCACGGCCGGCCCGGCCCGTCGGTTGGAATATACGAACGAGGCAATCGGGCAATGCCGGATGGAAAATCTTGGCGCAGCCGGAATCGTATCTTCGGCGCTTGCATCGGTCGGTGTTGCAGCAAGTACGGGACTCTTCGCCCATGAGGAACGGACCGATGCACGATTCAGCCTCACGGCTCAGGCCGGCGAGTCCACCGGCTGGAGTGCAACGGCCCATCGGTCTATCGACCATTTGAGAATCCAGGAACGGACACTCACCGCAATCGGTAAGGCTAAACGGGGGCTGGAGGTACGCGAACTGCCGCCAGGGCGTTATACCGTGATTCTTGAGCCGGCCGCCGTCGCGGGGCTGTCTTCTTCGTTGCTCTGGATGCTCGATGCAAAGTCCTACGAGAAAGGCACGAGTGCATTCTCGGGCAAACTGGGCAAGTTGATCGTGGACGAGCGGCTGACGCTCCGCAATCAGCCGGCGCACGAGGATCTCATGGGCATTGGGTTCACAGGCGATGGGTTGCCGACTGTGGCATCTGACTGGATTTCAGACGGGGTCCTCACTCAGCTCGCATACGATCGGTTCACTGCGAAGACGCGCGGGATCGACACAATTCCCACGCTCGATGCCCCCTGCCTCTCAGGGCGAGGGTCGTCCTTGCCGAGCCTGCAAGATATGATCAGGCACACGGAGCGCGCCATCCTTGTGACGAACTTCTGGTATATCCGGACGGTCAACCCGACCGATCTCACCCTGACCGGGATGACCAGGGACGGCACCTTTCTCGTCGAGAAGGGATCGATTGTGTCAGCGGTGAAGAATTTTCGCTTTCACGAGAGTCCTCTGCAAGTCTTCAACCGGGTCGAGGCCTTCACCAATCCGGCTGAAGCGATCACGTCCGAAACCGGCAAGCTTCTCGTGCCGGCGATGACGCTCCGCGACTTCAACTTTTCCAGCGTCACCAGATTCTGACCTGTGTCCGTCATGAACAGACAACCGTCTCCTGGTGTGTTGACTCGGTGGGCGTGCAGAGGTAGACAAGATGGGGGGAGGTACATATGTCACGGCGGTGGCTCATGACTGTGGTG
>JACAFD010000111.1 GCA_013388555.1 Nitrospirota bacterium
CAACCGACAGAACGTGTAGTCCAGAAGACTAGAGTCCTATAGAGCATATTAGCTCTAATCATGAGGGTTGTTTGGCGCTATTTTATAGCGCCAAAATTCCAACATAATTGGAGCTATTAGGCACTTTCCGATATGGAGATCTCTACTACGCTTAGTATCGACACGCTGCGTATATTTCATCACAGCAGAAACTGAAAAGGCTGGTGTACGCCTTTCCCGCAAGGGCTGGGATTCTCTGTGCTCGCAGCGACTCGTTATCATGTGCCACCACTCTATTATGAGGAAACACAGCATGAGTCTTTTGTCTATTCTTGTGGTCGAGGACGATGAAGGCCTGCAGAATCTGCTTCAGCGGCTGTTGTCCCGGGAAGGCCGTCAGGTGACGGTTGTCGGGAGCGGACAGGAGGCCATTCGCCTGGCCCAAGAGACTCCTGTTCATGTGCTGGTGACGGATCTGAACCTGCCCGATATCGACGGCCTTGCCGTCCTGGAGCGCATTCTCCACATCGATTCCGAGGTGAGGGGGATTGTGATGACCGGCTACGGCTCAATCGACAGTGCTGTCAAAGCCATGAAGGCCGGTGCATTTGATTTTCTCGCAAAACCATTCGACAACGACGTCATCGTGAACCTGATCGATAGGGCCTTGGAGGCACATTGCCGTTGCGAGAACAGGCCATCCCCGCGAAAAGCTGTCGGGGGGCAATACCGATTGGAGCAGTTCGTCGGTACGAGTGAACCGATCCGGCAGGTACTTGAGTTCGTTGCGAAGGTCGCGGGCTGCGACAGCACCGTCTTGATTCAAGGGGAGAGCGGGACCGGCAAGGAGTTGGTCGCGCGGATGCTGCATTTTAACAGCGAGGCCAAAGATCGTCCGCTTGTCCCCGTCAATTGCGGCGCCATTCCAGAGAATTTGCTTGAATCTGAATTATTCGGACACGAGAAGGGGGCGTTTACCGGAGCAGCGCATACGCGAATAGGCCGCTTCGAGGCAGCACATGGCGGGACAATTTTCCTGGACGAAATCGGTGAGTTGAGCCTCGCACTGCAAGTGAAGCTGCTTCGTGTGTTGCAAGAGCGTTCGTTCGAACGGGTGGGGGGCAGCAGAACGATCAATGTCGATGTCCGTGTCGTCGCCGCCACCAATCAGGATCTGGAGCTGGCTGTGCAGCAGAAGCGTTTCCGTGAAGACCTCTACTATCGCCTGAATGTCATCCCCGTCACGATTCCACCACTGAGAGAGCGGCGAAGTGATATCCCCCAATTAGTGGATCATTTTTTGAAGAGAATGGCGCGCGGGAGGCGGGTTGCGACGACAGGTTGTTCTCCGGATGCCATGACCCTGCTCATGGACTATCACTGGCCCGGAAATATCCGGGAATTGGAGAACATGATCGAGCGTCTCGTGGTGTTGAGTCGGTCCGGAACAATCGAAGTATCCGATCTTCCCGAGCGGCTTCAGCGCCGCCCGGTCTCTGCCGATCCGACCGAGGCGCATTTCATTCCCTTCAGTGATCAGGGGGTGAATCTGTCACGGGAGATCGAGCAATTCGAGAACCGTCTCATCATCGGCGCGCTTCGACAAGCCAACGGGATTACGAGCAAGGCAGCTCAGCTGCTTCATGTGAACCGCACCACCCTCGTCGAGAAGATGAAGCGAAAGGGGTTTGCCTCGAAGACTCAGGGCTGCCCCGTCTTTTAGCGAGCCACAGGCGAGAAAGGCGGAATGAAGCCGGTTCTGAGTTCTGCGTGCTGAGTTCTGAGTTAAAGACTGGCGGGACAGGTGAGAAAACCGTGAAACGCGCCACGGGTCGAATCTCCGAAAACTCAGAACCCAGCACGCAGAACTCAGAACCCAGAACTTCGAACCTGTTTCGTCCGTCCCGCTTCTCCCGCCGGTCTCGCGTGGATCTCCTTCGAGTAAATCTCTCCTGATCGCCTCTGGAATTCCTTGGGTCGAATGCTTCCACGGTTCTCGGTGCCCGCTCCGTCAAACGATTGACGAATGAGCGAGTGGGGCGTCGGAGGCTTGACGGGTTTTGATGAATCGTGGCGCGGCAAGCCGCATGTTCATTCATAGGAGCCTGTCCGACATTGCCTTCGTGACGAGGCGAAGGAGATGCGGCTAGATGCGAGGCCGCAAGCCTGAAAAAACTGGAGGCGTATTCGCTGGAATACGTTGAGGATTTTTTCGGGCTGAGAACGACGCAGCTGGTCGCAAATCATTCGCCGGAGTAGAACGGTCAATGTCGAACAGGCTCCTAGGGACAAGAAATTCGCTACGCAATTCAAAGGGCACAGAAATTGCTGACTGCTCTGTGTGGGTATGGGTACCATGAACTATTGCAATTGGTGTATTGTCGGCTCACTTGCGCTAGGCCTTCCACTGTCTTCAGCCTCTGCGGGTGCGCTGCCTGAATCTTCGGCCACGCCATCACCGACCTCTGGGAGTTCCCCTCAAGTGAGCTTGGGGACTTCCCCAACGCGCATGGCCCTGCCGGACGATGGGCCCCGTTATGATCGACCCTTGGAGGGGCCGGGCGCGCTACAATTCCAAGCGGCGGTGGAAGCGCTGGATCGCGGGCAATATGCCGCTGCCCGCGCAGGCTTCGACAAGCTTGCCACTCTGGAGTCCTCCAGCCTGTTGATGCCGCCGTTGAAGGCCTTCCTGGCCGAACTCACTCTGCTTGAGAATCCGACCGACCATGGCCGGAGAGAAGCGATTGCTCAGTATCGCAGCATCATCGGCTCGTATCCAAAAACCCCCAATGCGTTCAGGGCGCTTTGGCGGGTCGGCGACCTCTATGTCGAATTAGGATGGTTCCAAGAGGCCATCGTTGCCTATGAGTATGCTCTTTCCCTCGATCTGCCTCGTCCCGATGCGGATCGATCCTTGCTCGCTTTGGGGGGCGCACTTGGCGAATTGGGCCGGTGGGCAGAAGCGGAACGGGCCTTCGACCAGGTTCGAAAACGGGCCATGGACGACCGCCTTGTCAAGAGAGCCACGTTGGAGCTGGCCAATGCGCTCTATGCGCAGCGGCGTAAGCGGGATGCAGTGCCGATCTACGATCTCCTGTCCAGGCGCTGGCCTGAGTTCCTCAAGCACAATCCTGATGCGTTGCAGCAGTATGGGGATGCCCTCTTTAATATTCAGGAACTGAGAAGGGCCTGCGAAATCGATATGATCCTGTACAACCTGTTTCCGTCAAACCGGCATGCTGGTACGGCGCTCATCCGCCTCGGGGACAGTCACAGCCGGCTCGGTCGGCGAAGGCCGGCTGAGATGTTCTACACGGCTGCCCAAACACAGTATCCCGATACGGCGGCAGGCGCCGTGGCGCGCATGCGATTGTCACAAATCGAACAGGAAATTGCGGCGTCGGCGGGAGAGGAGTTCCTGCGTAAAAAGGTGGAGGGCATCATCCGGGGCAGCGGCATCTCCTATCTGGAGCCATCCAGCGCTGAGGATCTCTATAAGGCCATTGCGCTGGAACATCGGGATGACATTCTCGGCAGCGAGGCACTGTTCCATTTGGCAGAGCATTACGAACTGCGAGGGAGTCCTGCCCGCGGTATCCAGGTCTATCAAGAGGTCACCCGGCGGGTGGGCCTCATTGCCCATGATCCCTGGCCACCGGCTGCGGGACTCCATCTGACCTCAATCTTGAAACCTCAGTTGGAAGCCGCACTCAAGGGCAAGCAGGATGTCCAAACGCTCACGCTGTTTCATAGCCATGGGCAGGCTCCAGAACAGTATTACATCGGGACGCAAACATTACTGGAGGTGGCCGATGTGCATCGCCGGCTCGGTTTTCCGACCGAAGCGGTTCACCTCTATCAAACGTTCATGAAAGGCCGGAAGGTGGCTCCACTCCACGAAGCGGTGCTGATCGGCTTGGGTGAAAGTTACCTGGATCAGTTCGACCCTGAGGCCGCCCGAAACGTATTCGAAAGTTTCCGTCTTCAATATCCGCAGAGCGCGCGATCACCGATGGTCTCACGGCAATTGACGGTGGCCATGCTTGAACAGGGAGACCGCCAGGGCGTCATCAGGGTCATGAAACGGTGGGCGCGGTTACAACCACGCGATGCGGCGCAGGGCTGGATTGACGTGACGCTTGCACGGACATTGGCAGAAGAACAGAAACATGAAGAGGCCGTAGAGGTATTCGAGCGCGCATTGCGAAACGACGCGCTCCGAGCGCCACAAGATTTGCTGTTGTATGCCGATCTGCTCGTAAAACTGAACAAACCGGAACGTGCTGCGGATCTCTACAGGCAGGCATTGAAGGCAGGGCCTGACCAGCCAGCGGCGGAATGGGCGCGAGTGCAGATCGCCCTGAACTCAGCGGCCAAGGATGGTCAAGAACCCAGGCCGAGGGCCATGGCGTCGGATGCAGACTTTGACGATCCACTGCTCCATCGTGTTGCAGGAGCGGTGCAGATAGGCCTCCAGGCGGCCATGGTGAAGGAAGGGGAATGATGTTGAACCGACATCCTGTCTCGGGAACTACGGATAATGCGTTGCTGCATGAAGCGTTTCGAAGTTTCGACGATGCGGCTGCAACGTTACAACAGTCCTATCAGACCTTGACGTCCCGGTTAGAGCAGCTTGACGTGGAACTTGCCGACCGCAACGAGGCGCTCGGCCGGAACCTGCGGGCCAATGAAGAATTGCGGGAGCACTTGACGGCAATCGTCGAGTCCCTCTCGACGGGCTTGCTCGTGATGGATACAGAAGGGACGATCACACGCTGTAACCAGGCAGGTGAGCAACTGCTCGGGCTGAAGCGCGAACAGATTTTGGGCCATTCCTTAACAACCTGTCTCCAGGAGGCGCAGCTGGACGGCGATGCGTATCCCTTGACTACACAACAGGGTGCGGCCGTCGCACTGTCCACACGCGCCTTGCAGACTGGCGAAGGGCGCCACGCAGGGAGCGTGGTCTTGATTCAGGATGTCACAGCGATACGGGAGTTGGAGGACCGGCTCCAACGGCGCAATCGACTGGCGGCAATGGGCGAGATGGTTGGGCGGATTGCCCACGAAATTCGGAACCCCCTCGGCAGCATCGAACTGTTCGCGTCGATGCTGCGCCGCGATTTGAAGGGTGTCCCGGCATTGCGCGGCTACGCCGAGCATATTTCATCGTCCGTCCACATGATGAATCGTCTTTTGACCAATCTCCTGCTCTATACCAAACCCGATTGCTCCCATGGCGAATGGCATGAGACGGAAGCCCTCCTGCTGGATTCGTTGACGCTTGCCGCCCATGCGATCGCGAGCACGAGAATCGACATTCGTCTGGAAGTCGATGCTCATGCGGCTCGAATCTGGTGTGATCCTGGGCAAATGAAGCAAGTCCTTCTGAACTTAATCCTGAACAGCATCCACGCCATGCCAGGCAGTGGGACGCTCACGCTGTCGGCCTCCCCTACGGAAGAGCAGGCTCACGGAGGATCGGCGCTCCGTCTTTCCGTTTCGGATACCGGTGTCGGCATTCCTGCGGCCCAGCGCTCGAGGATATTCGATCCCTTCTTCACCACAAGGGATGAAGGGACCGGGTTAGGGCTGGCCATCGTCCACGCGATTGTCGAAGCACATCAGGGCCGGATCGACGTGGAGAGCAGTGAAGGGCGAGGCACGACGTTTACAATCGTGCTTCCACAATTTCCTGTTTCCCATCGGGGAGATGGAGCCGGCCTCTCGATGACGACCGATCAGCGCCACTTTGTTGAAGAGGAGACATCCGCATGAGCGACCACGACAGAGAAGGCCCTGTAACGGATATCCCTGCGCAGGCCGAGCAAATTTTGATCGTCGATGACGATCCATCCATGCGGATGGCGTTGATGGAGTCGGTTCGTCGTCTGGGCTATGACGTACAGGGGGCGGTGGATGGTGTCGACGCTGTTGAACGTGTCAGCCGGTACACACCCTGGTTGGTAGTGACCGATCTGAAAATGCCTCGTCTCGGCGGTCTGGATCTGATCAAGGAGATCAAGAGCCGCTCACCGCGGACGTTGATGGTCCTGATGACCGCGTACGGGACGGTGGAGACCGCCGTAGAGGCGATGAAATACGGGGCGAGCGATTACATTCTCAAACCGTTCTCCACCGATTTGTTCGAGCGAGTGATCAGTAATCTGAAAGCATCTGGTGCTCAGGCCTCGACATCATCGCCTGTGCCGATCGACCAGCGGTCGATCCTGACACAGGACCCGGGCATGGTTCGTCTGCTGAGCACGGTTGAAGGGGTTGCCGTAAGCCAAGCGACGATCCTTATCAATGGAGAAAGCGGCACAGGGAAAGAACTGCTGGCTCGGTTTATTCATAGCAGAAGCCCTCGTGCGCATCGCCCGTTTATCGCGGTCAATTGCGCGGCATTACCGGACGGACTCTTGGAGAGTGAACTGTTCGGC
>JACAFD010000136.1 GCA_013388555.1 Nitrospirota bacterium
GAGTGGTGCTCACCGTCGCGCTCCTCTGGTGGTCGATCTGCACAGCCTTCACGGCCATTGCAGCTGTGTCTTCTCTTGCGAGTCTCGTCGGAATTGTCGGCGCGCTGATGCTGGTGCGGTTCATCCTGGGAGTGGGAGAAGCCGTGGCATTGCCGGCCTTCAATCGCGCCGTCACCAACTGGTTCCCGGCTGATGCACGAGGGTTCGGCATCGGGATCGCGATCGGAGGCATCGGATTGGGCTCCGCCGTCACCCCACCCATTGCCGCATGGGTGATGGTGAACTGGGGATGGCAGACTGTATTCTATCTCGCCAGTCTCCTCGGAATCGTGATGGCTCTCCTCTGGTGGCTCCTGTCGCGCAACCATCCGCACGAACATCCCTGGGTGAATGCAGGTGAACAGGCCCTCCTTACGCGAGCGCCGCTCACCTTCGCTACCGCCGTGCCCTGGCGAGAATTCCGACGAACCCCCACCGTCTGGTGGCTGGTGATCAGCTACGGTTGCCTCGGCTATGTCGCCTACGTCTACCTGTCCTGGTTTTACTTGTATCTCGTGAACGTTCGAGGATTCGATGTGCTCCGCGGCGGGTTCTATGCCTCCCTCCCCTTTCTGGCCATGTTGGTCTTTTGTCCACTCGGCGGATGGGTGACCGATCAACTCGCAGCCCGCTATGGTCTCACCACTGGACGGACTGTCGCAGGCATGACCGGCATGACCCTGGCCGGGCTCGCAATTGCGGCGGGTGGTTTACTCGATTCTCCCTTTCTGGCAATCACCAGTCTCTCACTCGGCGCCGGCTGGCTCTACTTTGCGGTCGGTGCCTACTGGGCCTCAACGACCGATCTGTCCAAGACCCATGCTGGCACGTTGTCAGGGATCATGAACACCGGCGCCAATATCGGAGGAGCCATCTCACCGACCCTGACACCATGGCTGGCCAATCAATGGGGCTGGCCGGTCTCGTTGGGCGTTGCCGCAGCCGTCGCCATCGTAGGCGGGCTCATCTGGTTCAAGATCGACCCGGGCAAGGGACTTCATCGTGAGGCGTAAAACGTGAGGCGTTAGGCGAATCCCGATCACCCCCCCTTACGTCCACAGGCTTCCCCCATTGCCTCTTGAACGTTATCCTTGCTAATTTGGTCGTGTGACTATCCAATTTCAAAAGATCGATCCGCGCGTCACCATCACAACGAAGTTCGGGGAGATCAAGGTTCGCTTTTATCCGGACGACGCTCCTCGTCATATCGAAAACTTCATCAATCTTGTCAAAATGGGGTTCTATAATGGCACCACTTTTCACCGTGTCGTTCCAGGATTTATCATTCAAGGGGGCGACCCACTGAGCAAGAATCCTGACCGCTCCCTGCACGGGTCCGGCAGTCCCGGTTATTGGCTGAATCCCGAGACCAACGATCGCCCGCATAAACGCGGCGCTGTCGCCATGGCCAAGGTGCCACGGGAGAGCAACAGCACGCGAGACCCCAACGATAACGGCTCGCAGTTCTATATCTGTGTCGCGGACAACAGTGGACTGGATCGAACCTATACCGTCTTCGGCGAAGTCTTTCGAGGCATGGACGTAGTAGACAAGATCGTTGCCGCCCCACGCGACGAGCGCGACAATCCCCTGGAACCGATCACGATGAAGATGACGGTAAAAGAATAGCGGGATGAGGTCTGTTGACCTCCTGTGCTCGCGCAACGCGCGGCCTCAGAAGGCCCTCGTTGGACGCGCGCAGTGGGAGGTCAATCAGCCCCCATCCCTGAGAGATGCCGAGCAAGCTTGGATGGAACATTCTATATGGTGCTCGTTCGACGCGCGCACCGAAGTCAACCAGGCAGCCCCGAGAAGGAAGTAGGGGACTGAGAGGAGGATACCGCGATGCGTCATTTCTTGCACAGCATCTTATTTCTATCTATTTCTTTTGGACTGATCCCTGCCGCCCTGGCCGGCGATCGCCTTTCCGTCAGCAAGATTTTAGAACACCCCTCTGAATATCAGGCCAAGGTGGTGATCGTAGAAGGGACTGCGATTGACATCAGGGCGATACCACTCCATCGAGGAGTGAATCGCTGCGCCGGCAGCCCTGTCTACGATGCCCAAACGTTTACTCTGCAGGACGAGTCGGGCGTCATTCAAATCGGCTCAGCAGGAACGTGCCGGCCGAATGCGACGAAGCCGGTTCTCGAGAACGAACGTCTCCGCATCCGCGGGGTCGTGGTGGCAGATCAGAACGACCCCAAGGGAATTCCCGTGATCTACGCGGATGCAATCGACCGCCTGACGCCATAACACAGCTCTTCCCCCGGAGGGGTACGTTGAGGATTGTGACGAACCGAAAACGAAGTTGGATGGATTTCTAGGCGTCTTCGGGCAGGCTACTCAAGCTGATTATCCAGCAGGCTACAGCAACCTATCGCTTACTAAGGGGTGACTGGGATGATCCCAACTGCGCGCCTTTTCCCAATTCCCATTTCATTTCCAAGGGTGGTCTGGTCGATCCTCTATTGCGCGCGTCGAACGAGCACATTCTGATCGTGCGCGTTCCGCGAGCAGGAGGACGGCCAGGCCACCCCGCTCCATTTCCAGCAGCCTCTTGGCAGGACGGTCAAAACGACTGTCCGGCTAGGCCTTAGCAATCCGATCCACCAGGCTGCTCAAAAAGGTCATCCAACAAGGCCGCAGGCGAGTCACAACCGTAGGCGTACCCTCAGGGGTACGTTGAGGATTGTGACGAACCGAGAACGAAGTTGGGGACCTTTTTCAGCAGCCGTTAAAAGAAGGCCATCGATGCGTACGTCACGGTGGAATTATACTGATCTGTGATCCCGCGGTCGTAGCGTAACACCTGCCCGCTCTCCGCTTCGATCAACCGCAGCAAGGAATAGATCGGTGAAAAACCGGAGATCCGGCGCTGGTCCTGCTCTTTCCTGATGTAGTCGGCAAATGCTTCCGGCTGACGCTCCTCCACCGGCTTCAACATTTCCAGGTCGAACTGCATGCAGCGATGAAAGGAAAAGTCCGTCGGAGGGGCCTTGTCTCCGTAGCGCATCCCTAAATGCGCCAGCTCTCCCGCTGCGATCACACAGTAGGCCCTACCCGATTGCGTGAGGATTTCCCGAAGCCCGGTCAAAAACTGGTCGACCGATTGACGAACAGTCGGGTCAGTTAGGCTTGCAGCAGAGAAGGAGCTTAAGACCGGTACGATGGTGAAGGGTTTCTTGCTCCCCACAATGTCTTGGAGGAACGGGAGCTGAAACTCCACAGCCTGCTCCGCTTGATGGCAAAGATCGTCGTCAAAGAACGTCGGAAGCGCGGCCTTGAGCTGACTCAGGATCGGTTGGTCGGCAGTAACGACCCCGAGTGGCGTCTCAAAATCCTTATC
>JACAFD010000180.1 GCA_013388555.1 Nitrospirota bacterium
GATCCGACCATATCGCTGAAAATCCGCACCGCCTTGGGTGAGTACCTGAAACGTGATCCCTCCACAATACTAATTACACAGCATCTTCGTGACGATCTCGGCCTTAACTCGATGGCAGTGATTGAACTGCTGTACCGCATTGAGGAAACGTTCGACCTCCAGATCCCCGACCAAGATTTGAGGGGACTGACGAATGTCGGCCAAGTCGTCAGTTATGTTGAGAAGCAGCTAGGGGTAAATGGTTCAGCGCCCCCGATCAAAAAACCAGCGAAGCCGTCCAAGCCAAAGAGAAAGAAGAATTCCTGATTCATATGGCGACGCGAGCACGCACTCCCATCTCTCTAGCACAGATCCACGATGTTGTCGGTGGAGAGCTTGTCGGCTCGCCGCAGACTACCGTGACGAGCCTGGCAAGCTTTGACGAAGCAGGCCCACACGATTTGACTTTCGTCACAGGGGATCGAATGCTCAAGACGAGTGGACGAACCGCGGCCGGCGCACTCCTTGCCCACCGGCGGCTCGATGAGATCGTCAAGCCTCACATCATTGTCACCAATCCAACACTGGCTTTTGCGCAGGTTGCGCAGACGTTCTTCTGCCCCGTCTCCCCTCCCCGCGGTATTGACAAAACTGTCGTCTGCGGCGTCAATACCCGGATCGGTTCCGATCCCTCGATTTGGCCTGGAGTCACCCTGGGAGACCGGGTCACGATCGGAGCGCGGGTGACCCTCTACCCTGGTGTCTTTGTGGGCAACGATACAACGATCGGAGACAATACGGTGCTCTACCCCAACGTCGTAGTCAGGGAAGGTTGCACGATTGGAGCCCGAGTGATCATTCATAGCGGCACAGTGATCGGAAGTGACGGATTCGGCTATGTACAGGATCAGGGGCGGCATTACAAAATACCTCAGCTCGGCGGAGTCACGATCGAGGATGACGTCGAACTGGGAGCGAATGTCGCGATCGATCGGGCCACGCTTGGCCAAACGGTCATCAAGCAGGGAACCAAGATCGACAATCTTGTCCAGGTCGCCCATAACGTAACGATCGGGGCACATTCCATCCTGGTAGCGCAAGTTGGAATCGCCGGAAGTACTCGCGTGGGGCATCACGTCATGATTGGTGGACAGGCAGGACTGGCGGACCACATCGTCATCGGAGATCAGGTCATGATCGCTGCCCGTGCCGGCGTCAACCGTAGCATCGAGTCCGACCGGATCGTCTCAGGGGCTCCCGTGATGCCGCATGATGTCTGGTTGAAGGCGCAGGCCGTGATTCCACGGCTTCCTGAACTCCGACAGGCTGTGCGCAACTTGGAAGAACGCCAAAAGCAACTTGAGGCATCGCGTACGACATCTCCCGCTTCCAAGCCAAAAGCCAAGAAAAGGAAACATAAGGGATGAGGGGTAAGGCTTGTGAGGTGAGTGCTACCGCCCTATTCCACAACTCCACGCCAAATAAACAACTTAGCCCAGTAAAATCCTGCCCACGGCATCAGCAGAGCCGGCAACGGGTCTAGATCGCCCCGTAAGAAGGCCGCGGCTGATGCGCCAAAGATCAGTAGCGCCCCGGCAATGGAGATCGCAGTGACGAAACCGCGCCCGGGGTGTTCGATCGTGGGCACCTCCGGGTCGGACTTAGCCTTGACCTTTCTGCTGCGTTGAGCCACAGCACTGCGCATCTTTGCCGCGTAAACCTCGGGAAAATTCGCAAAGAGATAGCGATGATAGCGTGCCTTTCCCCACCCGTATAGTCCTCCGACCACGAGCAGGACTGAGCTGGTGATAAAAGTCAACCAACTGTAGGTATGGGTGAATAATAGTTGATAGGCGAGTGAGCCCACCCCACCGATCAGGCAGATCAATCCAATCGTTCCTGCAGGGAAGAGGACATAGGACCGGATATACAAGCGCGCTTGCTCGTCAATTTTCTCCGGTCGCAACACCGTCACAAGTTTCGGCATCGATACATTCTCCTATCCAGCAGGCACAACCTTAACCTCAGCCCTCTCCAAGTTGGCGGCGGGATCATACCACCCTTCCACCACTCGTTGCATGAACGAGAATAGGAGATTGCGCCTCTGTGCCCGGACTGACTGAACAGAACGCTCAATCCTCCCGACCGGATGAGGAATTGTGGATGACACAGCAGCAACGGCAGGCGACTGAACTGGTTTTCATGTGATGAGCCGTTATCGGCTCAATCCATGGCACAAAGGCAAGCTTCGACCGCGGAACTCCTTTATCAAAAAGGCTTTTCGTCGTTCCCTGCTCGAAGTTCCGCGATGGAGAAGGCGACAGTTCAGCAAGGCGCTGACAGCCCGACTTTCAGTGTCCCCAAAAGATGTGGGTAGATTGTGGGCAACTATGTGGATGAGCGACCGATACCATGCAGTAGCACAGCACCTTGCACATTGCCTAATCGGTAGGCAGGCCAATCCGTGTAATTTCATCGAGATATGTTTTATTGGCTGAAGCGCTGATGAGACGAGAGCTAAGATTCCGCACGACTTCAAAAGTCCTCTACGCACGCAACCTTCTTTAGACCGGCAGGATGTCACTGATCGCGGATCGTTCGACACGCCCGATATTGCACCATTGTTCCGCCATCGGGATCAACGCATGAACCCTCGTCTCGACCGTACCCAGTCGCTGCGCCAGCGACGACGTTTTTCTGTAGGCCGAGACCATGAGAAAAGATCGCAGTCCTTGCAAAAACATCGTGATCATCGTCGCCTGCACATGGCTGGCCAGATCGTAGAGAGCCTCGACCTGTTCGAGGACAGGATCGAGCTGCGAGGCCGTCACAAAATCCGTCGCCCCGCTCGCTCGTAAATTCGCAAGAGTGGAACTGATAATCGGAACCCGCCGACGGACTTCTTGAAGAAATTCTTCGTCGAGTCGATCAAGCTCAGTTAAAATACGCCCGATACCGGCAACATCAAGGCGATCGCCTTCCCTCTCAGCTCGCTGAATCACCGCCTCCAGCACATCGCGGGCCGGCTGCATCGACCTGGCACGAGCCTGCTGCAGGTCCCGAAGGGCCTGAATGAGCGGGACGCTGGAACCCACGGTGAATGGAGCCTGTGCCTGAGGAGGCGCAGATTGTTCCGTTATGACGGCAGGAAGAACCTGCATGGGTTCGCTTACCGTTTTCACGGGCGTATCATCGGTTCCGCCAGGTTTGCCCTCCTGGCCTCCTGCTAAACGACGCACAGCCAGACTGATCCGGTCCAACCCCTCCTGTAGCGACTGCAGCGCTGCCGTCACCGTACGCGGTTCTTGTTGTTCCACATCGTGGAGAATCGAAAGCAGATTCGAAGCCATCTGCTCAATAGTCTTGAGCTGCACCGTCGATGCAGATTTTGCAAGATTCGTAATCCCGTGCAAGAGAATTCCGTAGAGCCTCGGACGTACCGTCCCATTGGCTCCCCCGGCGATCTGTTTCACCGCCATCTGAATTTGCGCGAGCCATTGATGGGCTTCAAGAGCAAATAGCCCGATGACCTCCTTCTCAAAACTGGCATCTGAGAGATCTTGCGCGGGAGAGCGATCTGCTCCTCGATGCTCGCCCGACAGCGACGCAATCCCCTCTTCAGGCACAGGAGTCCTGGACTCGACGGCGCCTTGAATTGAGCTTGCAATAGCGTCCAAACCCTCCAAGAGCAACGTAAACCGATCGGATGCCGCGGGGACAACATCAGATGCCTTCACACGCATCTCGTCTGCGGAAAACGAGACACGTGCAACGTCGGGAGGCTCTAGTGTTTCGACGATGGATACCAGCGGGGTAAGACGCAGATCGATCTGCCGTCCCTCCCCGCCACAGGCCGCATCCCCTTTGATCAACACGACAGGGCGGAGCGGATAGCGCGTATTGATGCGCATGACGGACCCGACTTCTCCAGTGCTCAACCGCACCGAGGTACCCAGCGGGTATGCCGACAGCTGTTCGACCAACGCTTTGACGATCTCGCGAGGGAACGCTGTCCGTTCCACCGCCAACAATTCACGCACCGCTTCATGCGGAAAGAATCGGCGGCGATATCCGCGCGGGCTCACGAGGGCATCGAAAATATCCACCACGCCGATGATTTGGGCAAACTCGCTGACCTCCCGCCCCTTCAGCTTTTTTGGATACCCCTGCCCGTTCCACCGTTCATGCGCCTGGCTCACCACCTGAGCCAACCAGTCATATTTCTCACCGGCCTTCTGAATCGTTTGATAGCCAAGTTCAGGATGTCGTTCAATGAGCGTACGTTCCTCCCTGGTCAGCCGACCCGACTTTGTGATCAACGACTGCGGCACGGCAAAGAGACCGATATCGTGCAGGAGCCCGGCTAAGGTCAGCTGTTCCAGCTCCTTCCCATGGTACCCCCGCCCCCCCCCCACC